>JALSJL010000083.1 GCA_026989405.1 Marinosulfonomonas sp.
GTCCATGCCGATTATGCGCGTGCTGTCGACCGAAACCTTGCCGTCGTCCGGGCCTTCGATCAGCGCCGAATAAATCGGGTTCAATGACCGGCTGCCGGCGATGACACCCAGCTCGAACCGGGCAAACCCCAGCTTGTTGGGCAGCGAATTCGGATCTGTTCCCAGTTGCAGCCCGGCGGGCCCGTTGATCCACTGGAACGGTCCGAGATCACCAAAGGCATCGACCAGTTCGGTCCCATGGTTGGGCGGCCCCAACATCACCACGCGCCCCATGTCGCGGGGGCGGTGTTCTTCCAGCCAGGCACGCACCAGAATGCCACCCATCGAGTGGGTCACGAAATGCACTTTCTGATCGCCGCAGGCCTCAACCGCCGGAGGGATCGTCAGTTTCACCAGCTCGTCGATCGGCTTTTCGGTCGACGGATAACGCACGTTTACAACGCGATAGCCCTCATTCTGCAACGCCTTGGCCATGATCAGCATGGATTTCTCTGTGCGCGCCAGCCCATGCAGCAGCACCACGCAGTCGGCGCGTGCAAGGTTGGGCAACAGGCCGAACAGCAGTATGATGAAAATCCGAATTCGCATTTCGCCAACATAGCCATCTGGGCGCAAATATGCGACCCCGGCCCGGCAAGACGCTGCGTCACAGGCCAGATCACCGCAGCGGTGAAAGCCCGATCCCGGTCAGAACGACGGCCACAGACGGCACCAGTCGCAGCGAAATCTCTTCACCCAGAAAGATCGTGCCGCCGGCTGCCGCGTTCACCGGAACCGCCAGTTGGGCAATCGCCGCCGGCGCGGCCGGAAGCTGTTGCAGGGCCCGATACCGGACCGCTTGCCCAGCCTCGGATGTGACCGCCCCGCCAAGCAACCGGTGAAGGGTCAGCCAGGCCATCCGTTCGTCGCCCACGACAGCCATGCGGTTCAACAGCGAATTGGCAGAAAAGGCGATCATGACGATGGCGGCAAGAACAGGCAGACGCATGGCGCAACCCTGCGCCGCAATCGCCCCCTGAAAGCGAGGGGCCCTTGTCGCCAACGCCGAGACCGCGACCTAGGTCTCGACGAAAAATGCGGGTCGCAGCAGCCGGATCGAGATCGCCCCGACACCGGCCAGCGTCAGTGCCAGCACGAAAATCCAGCCCAGGAACGGGATCAGCCCGATGATACCGGCCACCAGCGCGCCAATGAAGGCGGCCACGACACGCTCAACCAGCCCGTCGGGCTCTTGGCGGCCGAACATCACGATCAGCCCGACCCCCAGCGAATAGGCCCCGATCACATAACCGAAGAACCCAAGCGCAAGCGCGATCACGATCGACGCCGGCGCAACCAGCAAACCGACAACCGTCACGGCAAACAAAATGGCCGAGCCGGCCAGAACCGACTGCGTGAGAAACCCGAACCAGAGCGTGCGGAACGGTGCCGCCAGCAGGCGGTTGCGCATGCGTGCCAGGTGCTCGGGCGCCACGGCCGCGATCAGCCCGGCAACGGCTGCAATCACCAGCACTCCGGTCAGAAAACTGCGCACCATGGCACCCCAGGACAACGCGCCAATTCTACCGCCATCGATGCCATCCCAGTCCTCGAGCGGCTTGCGCGTGATGCGCGCCGCATCGATCACCGAAGGCGGCACCTCAAGCGCATTGTCTTCGCTTTCATAAAGCGTCAACTGACCGCCGATCCGGGCGTCTGGCCCAAATTCGATGTCTGCGGCCTGCAGATTCACGTCTCCGTCGATCCGGCTGTTCAAAATCACCTTTTCGCCGGACAGCCAGCCATAACCGGTAACCGGCGCATTGACCCATAGTGTCGCCGCCGCAGCGCGCAAATCGCCACCGATCGGGCCATCGACGGTGACAGTTTCGCCCATCATCGTCGCGTCGCCCGCGACCGGGGCGGAGACCATCACGTTCATGCCGCCGGCATAGACATCGGCACCGACATTTGCGTCGATCTGCACATGCCGGCCCACGCCATGAAACGTGCCGGTGATCGGCGCGCTCAGCGTGGTCGAGCCACCGGCCACGAAAAGATCATCAGTTCCCGGTTCAGCATGTGAAACCGCCCGGCCACTGGCAAAAGTATCAGTACCGATTGTGAACGAAGCGCCTTGCGAGCCGGATTGCGCCAGCACGGGGCCGGCCAATAGCGCGGCCAGAAAAAGCAGTAGAACGCGTGTCATTTGATCACCTGAAAATTGAATGTTAATCGATTTAACATGTCGGCGTCGAACCGTCAATGGATGATCCGTCCCTTCGCCGACCACCCGTCGGCGCTCAGCCCTTTCCGAGCAACGAAATCGTAACGATTGACCGAGAAAAAGCACTCTTTCGACTTTTTCAACTGGCGCAGATCGTCCAGCCAGCCATCCATCTTTTTGCGGTCGGCCAGCCCGGACGCCAGCATGAATTGCAGAACGAACGCCGCCAGGACATGGCAATAGGAGCCGTCATGCTCACCCAGGCTTACGATCGGGAAGCACACCACCCGATCAATGTCCAGACCGGCATTTCTCAGCCTCGGAGCCAAGGTCCGGGGCAGATCCTGTTGCGCACAATGCAGCGAAAAGGCGTTCATCACCGTATTCATCCGGGCTTCGTTTTTCGCGTGCCAAGTCACGCCCCGCCAATCCGTGACCGAAATCAACGCCCGCCCGCCCGGTCGCAGGACGCGTGCCACTTCGGTGCAGAACCGATCGGCGTCCGCGACATATTCCGCCACCTGCGTGCTGACCACGACATCGAAACTCTCGCGATTGAACGGCAGCGCCTCTGCGTCGCCCTGGCAAAAGCTCACCCAGGCGTCTGCGTTGTTCGCGGTCGCAAAGGCGACCATCTGCTCGGATATGTCAACGCCGATGACCTCGCCAAGCGCACCGACGCACCGGCCAATATCAGACGCCAGAAATCCCGGTCCACTGCCGATATCCAGCACTGTTTCTCCGACATCTGGCGACAGGATTTCCAGCAGGTGTTTCCGGTGTGCAGCGATTTCGGGACATTGATAAGCAGAGTCAATTCGTTCTCCCAAATCGGGATTGGGGCCAGACTGGTACACGGCAAAATTCCTTCAAAAATGTATTCTCAATATGTAAACAGTCTGTTTCGGATCAACGCCCGATGTCAAGCATGTCGGGCATGCCGCCAGCTGCCGAACCCGCGCGCCCGCTTTGGCCGGATTGCCGGCAATCACGGCGCCATCGACGCCTGCATTCCCGGCGATCTGGCGCAGCGGGGCTTCCAGCGTCTTGCGCAGATGGTTTGCGTCCCCGAGCCGATATTTCTAACGTGCCGGCATGTTACGATTTTTCCTGTTTCTCGGTGGCGCCGCCGCTTCGTTGGCCGGCGCCTATTTCCTGCATATCCCGGTGTTGAAATACTGGACCCGCCCGGCGCCAGGCTCCGAACTGACCACCTATACGCCGCTGGACCAGGGCGCGTGGGGCGAAACCCATGAAATCGCGCGGCTCTACTACGGGCGCACCGTCGAGCTGTTATACGACCGCGAGCGCGACCAATACGTGGTGATCGTCGTGCTGCTCGACCATGAGGACGAGGTCTATTCCGAGTTTCACCGGATCACCCTGTCCGCCGAAGGGCAGGTTCTGGAGACCGTCCCGGTGCGGCGCGATACCTTCGTGGCAATGCTTGACAACCCGGCCTACGAAAGCATGCCGCTGCTCCCCAACACGGCCGATGGTGCGAACCGGATCGAGCTGGTGCATTACCAGTACGAGACATTCACGACCTGGCCCTACCTCTACTATTGCATTCCCATGATCCCGAGCAGTTGGCAGGGCATCGGCTATTTCCGGGTTCTTGCCGACGGCGATGAATTCAGGGTTCGCCTTCGCACCGATTACGATGGTGGCTTCCTGTATACCGCCGGGCCGGTGGACGGGCAGCTCTTCCTGCGCCAACGGCCCGCCCCGGCCGACGGGCTGACATTTCTGGAGGTCAGCGAGAATTCATACCTGCGCGACCTGAGCGGGGTGGAAACCCATCGGCCGGGATACGGGCTTTACGTGATCCGCAAACGCAGCGAATGAAAAGGGCCGCCCGAAGGCGGCCCGATCCGAATTGGTGAGAGCAACAGTCGGCTTACATCATGCCGCCCATGCCGCCCATGTCGGGCATGCCACCGGCTGCGGCGCCCGCGCCTTCTTTGGCCGGCTTGTCGGCAACCATGGCTTCCGTCGTCACCAGAAGGCCGGCAACCGAGGCTGCGTCTTCCAGAGCGGTGCGGACAACCTTGGCCGGGTCGATCACGCCGAACTTGAACATGTCGCCATATTCTTCGGTCTGCGCGTTGAACCCGAAGGCATCGTCGTTGCTTTCGCGGATCTTGCCGGCAACCACGGCGCCGTCGACGCCTGCGTTCTCGGCAATCTGGCGCAGCGGAGCTTCGAGCGCCTTGCGCACGATGTTGATCCCCGCTTCCTGATCCGAGTTGGCACCCTTCAGCTTTTCAAGCGCCTTGGCGCCCTGAACCAGGGCCACGCCGCCGCCAACAACCACGCCTTCCTGAACGGCCGCACGGGTCGCGTTCAGCGCGTCGTCAACACGGTCCTTGCGCTCTTTCACTTCCACTTCGGTCATGCCACCGACGCGGATCACGGCAACACCGCCGGCGAGCTTCGCCACGCGTTCCTGCAGCTTTTCGCGGTCGTAGTCGCTGGTGGTGTCCTCGATCTGCTGACGGATCTGGGCAACGCGCGCCTCGATCTCGGCCTTGTCGCCGGCACCGTCGACGATGGTGGTCTCGTCCTTGGTGATGGTCACCTTCTTGGCCGTGCCCAGCATGTCGATGGTCACGTTTTCCAGCTTCATGCCCAGCTCTTCGCTGATCACCTGGCCACCGGTCAGGATACCGATGTCCTGCAGCATCGCCTTGCGACGATCACCAAAGCCCGGCGCCTTGACGGCAGCAACCTTCAGGCCACCGCGCAGCTTGTTGACCACCAGCGTCGCCAGGGCCTCGCCCTCGACGTCTTCGGCGATGATCAGCAGCGGCTTGCCCGACTGGATCACGGTTTCCAGAAGCGGCACCATCGGCTGCAACGACGACAGCTTCTTCTCGTGCAGCAGGATCAGCGGATCTTCCAGATCGGCGATCATCTTGTCCGGGTTGGTCACGAAGTAGGGCGACAGGTAGCCGCGATCGAACTGCATGCCTTCGACCACTTCGGTCTCGGTCTCAAGGCCCTTGTTCTCTTCGACGGTGATCACACCCTCGTTGCCGACCTTCTGCATCGCATCGGCAATCTGGCGACCGATCTCTTCCTCGCCGTTGGCCGAGATGGTGCCGACCTGCGCGACCTCGTCGCTGTCCTTGACTTCGCGCGCAGCCTTCTTGATCGACTCGACCACTTTCGAGGTCGCCATGTCGATGCCGCGCTTGAGGTCCATCGGGTTCATGCCGGCGGCAACCGCCTTCATGCCCTCGCGAACGATGGCCTGGGCTAGAACCGTGGCGGTGGTGGTGCCATCGCCGGCTTCGTCATTGGTGCGGCTGGCGACTTCTTTCACCATCTGCGCGCCCATGTTCTCGAACTTGTCCTCAAGCTCGATTTCCTTGGCAACCGTTACACCGTCCTTGGTGATGCGCGGTGCGCCGAAGGATTTGTCGAGAACCACGTTGCGGCCTTTCGGGCCCAGTGTGACTTTGACGGCGTTGGCCAGTGTGTTGACACCTGCCAGCATGCGATTGCGGGCATCTGTATCGAATTTGACGTCTTTGGCAGCCATTGTGCTTGCTCCTTGTCGTCTGAATTGAAATTAGGTCTCGGGAACAGTCGACGATCAGGCAATGA
The DNA here is from genome assembly GCA_026989405.1 of Marinosulfonomonas sp. Lineage (GTDB taxonomy): Bacteria > Pseudomonadota > Alphaproteobacteria > Rhodobacterales > Rhodobacteraceae > JAJRUE01. The sequence goes on from JALSJL010000083.1 coordinate 5,819, forward strand.
TGCCCATGATGTCGCTTTCCTTCATGATCAGCAGTTCTTCGCCATCAAGGATCACCTCGGTGCCCGACCATTTGCCGAACAGGATCTTGTCGCCTTCCTTGACGTCCATCGGGATGCGCTCTCCGTCTTCGTCACGCGCGCCTTCTCCGACTGCTACAACAATGCCCTCGGCAGGCTTTTCCTTGGCGGTGTCCGGTATGATCAGGCCGCCCGCAGTTTTTTCTTCGCTCTCGATGCGGCGAACCACAACACGATCATGCAACGGTTTGAATGCCATCTCTGAACGCTCCTTCGTTCGAGGTTTCATTTGAGTATTAGCACTCACTTGGTCCGAGTGCTAACAGATCGGATTTAGGGATGCCGCCCAAGCCTGTCAACAGTGTTGGTCCCAGAAAGTTGGGCAATGCCGGGCACGGGCCTTCCTTTTGTCAGAATTCTGATTTAACGAATCGTCAACTACTCAACTGTCCGGAGACAGATCATGAAAACTGCATCCCGTTTGGCGGCCCTGCTCGGGCTGGCTGTGCTGTCGGCATGCGGCAATGTCACATCACGGGCGCAACCGGTCTTCGCAACCTCTGGCACCAAAGTGGGCCCCGGATCCGAATTCCCGACGCAAGCCGTCAAGCGCTTTGTTCTGGTCAATGGCACCCGCAGCCTGAAGGATCAGACCATCAAGGTCTCGTTTTCCGCTGATGGGCAAACCGCCTATGTCGAACAGAACCACAAGAAATACACCCTGCCGCTGGTCGCCCCGGGTGAATTCAATGCCGGCAACGCTGACCTGATCGATGAAATCACCCTTTCGGATGACGTGCACACGATGTTCTTCCAGGACAGCGTCGGCAGCGGCTACTATAATGGCGGGCACCTTGTCGTCGGCTACAAGACAAATCCGGCCCAGATGTCGCCCGCGACACGCGGCGGCAGCGCCACCTATAACGGGCAGACCAGATTGAGCGTGCGCACCATGACCGGCAACGGGTTTTCGCGCGGCTCCACCACATTGACGGCCAATTTCGCAACCGGCGTGCTCAATGGCACGATGTCGACAACCGACGACGCGGCCGCGGGCGGCACCATCGCAATCCCCGATGCGACGATCACGATCAATCCGGGTGGCACGCAGAATATCTCGGGCAACCGCTTCTCGACCGACCTGGCGATCGCCTTTGCACCGGTGCCCGGCTCTGCCGTCACGATCGGACAGACCGGGCTGTCCGGCAACTTCTATGGCGTGAACGCGGCCAGCGCCGGTGGAACCTATTGGGCCGAAGGCACGCTGAACGGCGGTCTCATGCTGATCGAAGGCGCGTTCGCCGCAAACTGACGCTGGCGCGGCGGTTTTGCCCGGTGCGGTTTCACCGCAAGCCCGGCTCAGGCCCGGGTGGCGGCGCGATAGGCCAACAATCCCTCATGCCCTCTGGGCGTCAGGCGGTAAACACCGGTTTTCACCCGCTCGAACCAGCCATAGTGATCGGCGGCCATGATCCGGGTCGCGGTTTCTACCCCGGTTGCGCGCGCCACATGCGCGCCCTTGCACGCACCATGCGCCGCCAGATGCGCCGCACAGGTCAGCGCGTCCTGGCGATAGGCAGTGACCAGGCCGACGCGGGTCTGGCCGCCCGCGTTCGGGTCTCCGACGCGGCGCTGGAATTCCCGCAACAGCCGCCCCTGCCGCATTTTCGACTTGACCGGCCGGTAGGGCGCCGGGTCGCAATGGGCTTCGACCAGCCCGTCGCGCAGGCGCACCGTCAACAGCCCGATGCCCAGCCGCCGGCAAAGCGCGATGTTCTGTTTCAGCGCCCCCGCAAACCGGCGCCCGCTGCCGCGCGGCACGCAGATATAGACCGCGTCGCTGACCGCCTGTCGCGCCACCGCCTGATGGAACAGCGACAGCGAAAAGGCGAGTTTCAACTCGACGATCACCGGCTCTTCGCCGGCGCGCAGCGCCATCACGTCCACCGCACCGATCTCGGCCTTGACCTCGTATCCCTGCCCCTCGAGAAAGGCTTTTATCGGGGGGTAGAGATCGGTTTCCCGCAGTTTGTCCATCGGCGCCTTTGGTCCCGGTTTCAAGCGGGATGCGCCAGAAACGCATCGAGCAGGGCGTTCACCGCCCGCGGGTTCTCGATGGTTGAGGAATGGCCCGCCCCGGCAATGATCTCCAGCCGCGCGCCCCTGATCGCTGCGGCGAGGCGCCTGGATTTCTCGGGCACGGTGGCGACATCCTCATCGCCCACCGCCACCAGCGTCGGCGTGGTGATCGCGCCCAGCTCATCATTCACCGCCGCGCGCTCGATCACGCCGATGGCCGCGCGCACCATGCCGATGCGCCTGTTGCCCTTGATGCGGTCGCGCCACAGACGCTTTTCACCGGCGCGCGCCGGGTCGGACATGAAACTCTTGCCAAACAGGATCGGCATCACCTTGTCGACCACCGCCCGGGGGCCCAGCCAGCGGGTAAAGAACACCAGCTTGCGATAGGCTTTCGCGTGCGGCTCTGTATCGGCCGACGTGTCCAGCAGCGTCAGCGTGCGCAGCAGGTCGGGGTGCCGGCTGGCCAGCCGCATACCAACGAAACCGCCCATCGACAGCCCGACGAAATGGACCGGCGCCACACCCAGCGCACGGATCAGCGCAGCAGCATCCTCGGCCAAGTTGTCGATGTCGTAACCGCTGTCGGCAATGTCGCTCTGGCCCTGACCACGGTGGTCATAGGCGATGCAGCGGTAGCGATCCCTGAAATGGGCGATCTGGGCGGCATACATCTCGCCGCACATCAGCAACCCGTGCGAAAACAGCATCACCTCACCCGCACCGCCGGTGTCGGAATAATGCAATCTTGTCCCGTTGACTTCGATGAACGCCATGATATGTGCCCCCCGGCCTTGCGCCCCGACGCCACCGGCCGGGGTCATTCACCTGCGAAAGCCAACAGCACAAGCGCGCCGCCGTCAACCGTTGCAACGCAGCCCGCCAACTTGCTCTTAACTTCCCCGCGCGCCCCGCCTATAAGGCGCGCAAATCCTGCCCAGCAACTTTCAGCGGACCGCATACCCCATGACGATCAAGATTTTCGGCCACCTGGCCCCCGATACCGACGCCACCTGTTCTGCCCTGATCTGGCAGTGGTATCTGAGCGACGTGCAGGGCAAGGATGCCCGTGCCTACGTGCTTGCCCCCCCCAATACCGAGGCGCAGTTCGTGCTGACCCGCTGGGGCGTCGACATGCCCGAAACCCTCGGCACGCTGAGCGCCGAGGACGAGGTGGTGATCGTCGATACCAACAACCCCGCCGAGCTGCCCGAGGGCGTGAACGACGCCAATATCGCCGAGGTGATCGACCACCACCTGCTGAGCGGCGGGCTGAAGACCCGCGGCCCGATCAAGGTCACCATTCGCCCGGTCGCCGCCACCGCCACGGTGATGAGCTGGCTGATCGGGCGCGACCTTGACGGCGCGCCGGATTGGGTCAAGGGGCTGATGCTGTCTTGCGTGCTGTCTGACACGCTGGAATTCCGCTCGCCCACGACCACGCCGACCGACCGGGCGCTGGCCGAAAAACTGGCCGCCGACCTGGGCATCGAGATCGCGGATTACGCCGCCGAGATGTTTGCCGCCAAGTCCGACGTGTCGAACTTTTCCGACGCCGAGCTCCTGACCATGGACAGCAAGATTTTCGAGATCGGCGGCAAGAAGCTGCGCATTTCGGTGCTCGAAACCACCGCCCCCGGCGTCATCTTGAAGCGCAAGGCCGGGCTGATCGCGGCCATGCAGGATGTGGCCGCCGGCGATAACGTCGATCAGGTTCTGCTGTTTGTCGTGGACATTCTGAACGAAGAAGCCACCCTGCTGATCCCGAACGACACCGTCAGACAGATTGCCGAAAAATCCTTCGGCGCCGGCGTCGAGGGTGACAGCGTTGTCCTGCCCGGCATCATGAGCCGCAAGAAGCAGATCGTCCCGAACCTGAAAGTCTGAAAAAAGTCATATGGAATTCATATGCGATTCATATGGAATTCATATCGCGGAAAGTTGTTGATCAATGCCCCAGTTCATCGCCAGGATTTCCGAGCTTCCGGTGCGCTATGACGCCCTTCTGGTCGACCTTTGGGGCTGCCTGCACGACGGCTTCAACCCCTTCCCCGAAGCGGTTGCCGCGCTGCAAGGCTACCGCGCTTCCGGCGGCTATGTCATGCTGCTCACCAACTCGCCTCGCCCGCGTCCCGCGGTGCAGGCTCAGCTTGACGGCATTGGCGTTGCGCGAGATTGCTACGACGACATCACCTCCTCGGGCGACGCATCGCACGCCGGTCTGGCGGCCGGGCTTGTCGGCACCAGGGTCTACCATCTCGGGCCCAAACGAGATGAGCCGTTTTTTGACGATCTGGACGACGGCATCGACGTTTCGCACATTCAACGCGTGCCGCTCGAAGAAGCAGAAGGCATTGTTTGCACGGGGCTTTTTGACGATCAGACCGAAACGCCGGAAGATTACCGCGCCACCCTGCTCTACGCCAAGACCAAGGGCATGAAGCTGCTGTGCACCAACCCGGACATCCAGGTCGACTATGGCGACAAGCGGATTTACTGCGCCGGGGCGATTGCGAAACTCTATGAGGAAATGGGCGGCGAAAGCCTGTATTTCGGCAAGCCGCACCCACCGATTTACGACCTTGCGCGCAATCGTATCGCGCCGGTGCGCGACGTGCCCGATGACCGCATCCTGTGCCTGGGCGACGGCATTGCCACCGACATCCAGGGCGGGCTCAGCGAAGGTTTCGACACGCTTTTCATCACTGCCGGCATCGCGGCAGAAGAATTCGGAAACGACCCGGAAAACCCAGACCCGGCTGCATTGCAACGGTTTTTCGCAGCCCACCAGGTCAGCCCGACCTATATTTCACCCAGACTGCGCTGAAATCCGATTTTTCAGCCGGCGACCCGTCTTTCTTGACAAGCATCAAAGCCCAAGCCGCCGGAACGCGCTAGAATCTCGACATCTTTCAGGAATGGAAACGCGCGCAGACCCTGGAGGTTCGTTCCATGGAGCGTTCACGAAATCGAAAGAAAAACCTGTTACTGACAGTGGCGACATTTTCCGCCATGGCATTTTCCGGTGCATTTGCGCAGGACTACAACCCGGCCAACAATACCGTGGGCCAACTGGGGGTCGAGGTTCCCGGCCTCGCCGCCGATGATCCGCTCCTGAGCGCCGAGGAATTCGAGCGCGGCAAGGAGATATTCTTTGAGCGTTGCGCCGGCTGTCACGGGGTGCTGCGCAAGGGCGCCACCGGCAAGGCCCTGACCACGGACCTGACCCGCGACTTGGGCTATGACTACCTGCACAGCTTCATCACCTACGGCTCTCCGGCCGGCATGCCCAACTGGGGCACCTCAGGCGAGATGAGTGATGAAGACATTGCGCTGATGGCAAAATACCTGCTGATCGACCCGCCCCAGCCGCCGGAATTCGGCATGCCCGAAATCCGCGAAAGCTGGAACCTGATCGTCCCGCCAGAGGCGCGCCCCACGGCCAAGGCCAACGATATCGACATCGACAACCTGTTCTCGGTGACACTGCGCGACACCGGCCAGGTGGCGCTGATCGACGGGGGAACCTATGAAATTCAGGCGGTTATCGACACCGGCTATGCCGTGCATATTTCACGCATTTCCGCATCCGGCCGGTATCTCTATGTGATCGGGCGCGATGCCAAGGTGACGATGATCGACCTGTGGATGGACCCGCCGGCGCCGGTGGCCGAAGTCAAGGTCGGCTCGGAAGCACGCTCGGTCGAGACCTCGAAATTCGAGGGTTACGAGGACAAGTTCGCCATTGCCGGCGCTTATTGGCCGCCGCAATACGTGATCATGGACGGCGACACGCTGGAGCCGCTGAAGGTGAAAAGCACCCGCGGCATGACCTACGACACCCAGGAATACCACCCGGAACCGCGGGTCGCCTCGATCGTGGCGTCGCATTTCGCGCCGGAATTCGTGGTCACCGTCAAGGAAACCGGCAAGGTTCTGATGATCGACTATTCCGACATCAAGAACCTGAAGGTGACCGAGATCGAGGCCGAACGCTTCCTGCATGACGGCGGGTTCGACAGCACCGGGCGCTATTTCCTGGTGGCGGCGAACGCGCGTGACAAGGTGGCGGTGATCGACACCAAGGAAGACAAGCTGGTGGCGGTGATCGAGACCGGCGGCGTGAAACCGCACCCGGGGCGCGGTGCCAATATCGAACACCCGGTCTACGGGCCGGTCTGGGTGACCTCGCACCTGGGTGACGAGACGCTTTCGCTGATCGGCACCGATCCGGAAGGCCACCCCGATCAGGCCTGGACCGTCGTTCAGACGCTGGAAGGGTTGGGCGGCGGCTCGCTCTTCGTCAAGACGCATCCGAATTCGGATCACCTGTATGTTGACGCGCCGCTGAACCCGGACCCCGAGCTTTCCGGCTCGGTCGCGGTGTTTACGGTTTCGGAATTGGGCACCGAGAACCCGGAGTTCACGATCTTGCCAATTGCCGAGTGGGCTGCGGTCAAGGATGGCCAGCCCCGCGTGGTCCAGGGTGAATTCAACCGGGAAGGCACCGAGATCTGGTACTCTGTCTGGAATGGCAAGGACAAGGAGTCGGCAATCGTGGTTGTCGATGACAAGACGCTGACGCTCAAGCGCGTGATCAAGGATGAACGCCTAGTCACGCCCACGGGCAAGTTCAACGTCTACAACACCCGTTCCGACGTGTATTGAGCTCTGCAAATCGCTGATCGAGGGGGCCTTCGGGCCCCCTTTTTTCCGGTCGAACCCCCGGAATCGAGAATTCCACAAGCAATATAGTTGCTGGAAACGGTGTTTTCGCGAAATATACTGATCTTTGCATTGCTCTGACTAGGGCAACGCACTATGCTGCACTGCAACATGACCCAGCGGGATTCGAAAGCGATGCTCGACAATATGCCACGCGGCACCATCTGTATTGAAGACCTTGAGATCGGCATGACACGGCACCTTCGCAAGGAGGTAAGTGACCGGGATATCGAGCTTTTTGCGGAAATCTCGACCGATCACAACCCGGTGCACCTGGACGATGACTATGCGCGCGACACGATTTTCGAGGGTCGGATCGCCCACGGCATGTTGACCGCCGGGCTGATTTCCGCGGTGATCGGCGAGCAGTTGCCCGGCCACGGCACGGTCTACCTGGGTCAGACGCTGAAATTCATGGCCCCCGTGCGCCCCGGCGACATGGTTTACGCCGAGGTCGTGGTGCGCGAAATTGACCATTCGCGCCGCCGCGTGACCCTTGATTGTCACTGCGCGGTGGGGGATACCGTGGTCTTGAAGGGTGAGGCGATCGTCATGGCGCCAAGCCGCAAGTTCGACTGACCGGCGGGACATGCCCGCAAGGGGATGCATGCGCACAATCAGGTTCTGGACCGGGCTGAAGAACGATGACCGTGGCGCCAGCGTCGCGATCGGCAATTTCGACGGTGTTCACCTTGGCCATCGGCACGTGATCGACATCGCCCGGAACAGGGCCTCCGACATCGGCGCACCGTTGGGGATTGTCACGTTCGAACCGCACCCGCGCGAATATTTCAACCCCGATGCCCCGCCATTCAGACTCATGAATGCTGAAACCCGCGCGCACCGTTTCGAGAAACTTGGCGTTGATCTTCTGTATGAGCTACCCTTCGATGCACGCCTGTCGTCACTGCCAGCCAAGGCATTTGCCCGCGATGTTCTGCATGAGGGCCTTGGCGTGCGCAACGTCGTCGTCGGGGCAGACTTCCAGTTCGGGAAGGGGCGCGACGGGGACGTCAACAGGCTGAAATCATTCGGCGAATCCATGGGTTTTGACGTGACGATCGCTGATCTCCTGCACGTCGACGGGCTTGAGGTTTCGTCAACGGCAATCCGCAAGGCGCTCAGCGAAGGCCGTCCGCGAGATGCGGCCGCCATGCTGGGACATTGGCACCGGATTGACGGCGAGGTGTTTGGCGGCGACCGCCGCGGCCGCGAGTTGGGCTACCCCACCGCAAACATGTCGATCCACCGGCTGCACCCCCCGAAATTTGGTATCTACGCCGTAAAGGTCGAGGTTCTGACCGGCCCTCACAAGGGGTGCTACGATGGTGCGGCATCCATCGGCGTTCGCCCGACATTCGGCCGCAATGACCCGAACCTGGAGGTTTTCATTTTTGATTTTTCGGGCGATCTGTATGGCGACCACCTGTCCGTGGCCCTCATCGATTACCTGCGCCCGGAAAAGAAATTCGACAACCTCGACGATCTGGTGGCGCAAATGGATCAGGATTGCCTGAAAGCGCGGACCATCCTTGCCGCGATCGACTGTTCGTGACCGACCCGGTGAATCGATCCGGGCTGCGCCATCGGTTCTGGGAACGCGTGGCGCTTGCCGACATGTCGCCCCCCGAATGGGAAGCGCTTTGCGATGGCTGCGGCAGGTGTTGCCTGAACAAGCTGGAGGACCCGGACACGGGGGAAGTGGCCCTGACCCGCGTGGCATGCCGTCTTCTCGACAACGAAACCTGCCGTTGTGGCCAGTATGACATCCGCCACCAGATCGTGCCCGAATGCATCGTGATGACGCCCGGCACCATCCGGGAACACGCCTATTGGCTGCCGACCACCTGCGCCTATCGGCTGTTGTGGGAAGGCAAACCACTGAACGACTGGCATCCGCTGATCTCCGGCAGTGCCGAGACCGTGCACGAGGCCGGTATTTCCGTTCAGGGTTGGACGGTGCCTGAGTTTGAAATACACGAGGACGACTGGGAAGATTACATCATAGAGGACCCCGCCTGATGATTTTCACATCCGACAACGCCTCGCCCGCCCATCCCCGCGTGATGGAGGCAATGCAGCGTGCCAACGAAGGTTTCGCCATGCCCTATGGCGCGGATCCGATCATGGAAAACGTGACCGCACGCATCCGCGAGATATTCGAGGCACCCGAGGCCGCCGTCTACCTGGTGGCCACCGGCACCACGGCGAATGTGCTGTCGCTGGCCTGCCTGGTCGAACCGTGGCAGACGATCTATTGCCACGAGGCCGCCCATATCCAGATGGACGAATGCGGCGCGCCGGAGTTTTACACCGGGGGCGCCAAGCTGGTTCTGCTCGACGGGGACGATGCAAAATTCACCCCGGACACCTTGCGCCGCGCGATCGAGACCACGCCTCAGGGCTTTGTGCATTCGGTGCAGCGCGGGGCGGTATCGCTGACCAATGCCAGCGAGGCGGGCGCGGTCTATTCGCCGGCAGAGGTGGCGGCGATCAGCGAGGTGGCCAAGGCCTTCGACCTGCCGCTGCACATGGATGGTGCGCGATTTGCCAATGCGCTGGTGGCCAGCGGCGCCAGCCCGGCCGAGATGACGTGGAAGGCGGGCGTCGATGTCTTGTCATTCGGGGGCACCAAGAACGGGTTGATCGGGGTCGAGGCGGTGGTGCTGTTCGACCCCAACCGCGCCTGGGAATTCGAGTTGCGGCGCAAGCGTGGCGGGCACCTGTTTTCCAAGCATCGCTATCTGTCGGCGCAGATGGAGGCCTATCTGGACGGCGATCTGTGGCTTGAGATGGCGCGGGCGGCGAACCGGGCGGCCGGGCGGCTGAGCAAGGGGATACTGACCATTCCGGGTGCAAGCCTGGTGCATCCCACCCAGGCCAACGCGGTTTTCGCCAGTTGGCCACGCGGCGGCCATCGGCGGGCGCAGCAAGCCGGCGCCGCCTATTATTTCTGGCCCGACATGAACGCAACGCTCGACGGCCCCGATGAAGAAATGATATCGGCCCGGCTGGTCTGCAGTTGGTGCACAGGCGATGAAGATATCGACAGGTTCCTAGACCTCATTTCGGGCTGACATGCCGGCTGTGTAAAACCCCCTGATTTCCGCCGCGGTCTCGTTTGAATGTGTGACCGGCAGCATGTGCCGCGCACCGGGAACACTCGCCCTGCGCGCATTCGGCAATCGCTCTGCAAGCCGATCCAGTATGATACCAATGATCGGCGGCGACAGCGCGCCCTCCAGCAAGAGGACCGGAATGGCGAGCTGCTCGAGTTTTCCAGCCTGCAACAGGCCGGCTGTATCATGATAGAGCGCCGGGGAGCTCGCCTCAATCAGGTGCATGCGCTGTGACGCATAAGCCCTTTTCGCCAAGGGCTGCTCGGCCCACTCCTGGCCCGTGCCCCACTCGTCAAAGAACCGGCGGGCCGCGCCGTCTGCATCGCCCTGCTCCAGACAAACCGCCAGGCGCTCGGAGTCTGCAAGCAACCCGGCATACGGCGCGCTGTCACGCGCGGCGCAAAACAGAACCGGCTCGACAAGAACCAGACTGCGCACCTTACCCGGGTTTTCCAGTGCCAGACGCAACGCCACAGTCGCGCCGAAAGAATGGCCGATCAGATCGATCGGAACCTCCCGCAGAAAGTCGCGCGCCACCGCGGTTGCGGTTGCATGATAGTCCTGCGCTCCGTCCCAGTGCGCGCTTTGACCGTGACCCGGAAAGTCGAATGCCGTGAAACGGAACATATCGCCAAGCGCCGACGCAACCCGCTGCCAGGCCCCGTGATGGGCCAGCGAACAGTGCAGCAGCAATGCGTCGCGCGCACCCGATCCGTATTCTGTCCAGCATGTCTCGACGCCCCCCCGCAGACCGGAAGGCATCACGGCTCACCAGCCAGATGCCAGTCAAGATCATCCAGCCGGTCATGACCCCAGAACCGTTCGTCATCATCGGTAATGTAAAACGGCGCGCCGAAAACGCCTTTTGCAACCGCTTCCTCCAGATTGGCCCCATAGGTCTCGGCCCCGCTCAGCAAGCCGCTGTCCGCCAGAGCGGGGTCAAATCCGGCCTGCACCAGACAGTCGCGGATGACATCATCTTCAGCAATGTTGCGATCGTCGGCCCAATACGCCTTCAGGAAGCCACGGGCCAATGCGCCAACGTCGCCATCGCCGGTATTTTGCGCGGCGATCAGGGCATAGGACGATGGCGCCGGGTTGACCGGGAAAATTGTCGGCCTGGGATTCAACGCAAGCCCCGCCCGCTTCGCACGGCGACGCAGTTCCTGCAGGCGATAGGCCTGCCGGCTGGGATGGCGTTCCAAAGGCGGCGTTCCTCCGGTGCGGGCGAAAAGGGCCAGCAGATCAAGCGGCTTGTAGGTGATACTTGCGCCGTGCTTTTGCGCAATCTCTTCCAACCGCTGGCCGGCAAGGTATGTGAAAGGCGAAATTGTTGCAAAATAATAGTCAATATGGGCCATTTACTGCTCTCTGGCTGACTTCGGTTTGCAAGACCGTAACGGGGTGGTAAGCGGTGTCAACAAATCGAATCCGACACCTGCGGGACCAGGGAGCTGCCATGCCCAAGATCACCGAACCCAAACTCATTTCCGGCAATGCGAACAGATCCTTGGCCGAGGCGATGGCACGGCGGATGTCGATCTATACAGGCCACGAGATCAAGCTTGTGGATGCCCGCGTCGAACAGTTCGCCGATCAGGAAATATTCGTCGAGGTATACGACAATGTGCGCGGTGAAGACATGTTCATCATCCAGCCCACCTCGAACCCGGCCAATGACAACCTGATGGAACTGCTGGTCATCACCGATGCGCTGCGCCGCTCGTCGGCCCATTCCATCACTGCTGTTATCCCCTATTTCGGCTACGCCCGACAGGACAGACGCACCAAGGCGCGCACGCCGATTTCGGCGAAACTTGTGGCAAATCTGATCACCCAGGCCGGTGTCGATCGCGTTCTGACGGTTGATCTGCACGCGGCACAGATACAGGGCTTCTTCGATATTCCGGTAGATAATCTCTATGCCTCACCGGTTTTTGCGCTAGATATCGAGTATCACTTCAAGACCCGGAAAAAGGATCTGATGATCGTCTCACCCGATGTCGGCGGCGTGGCGCGGGCGCGCGAATTGGCCAAGCGGATCAACGTGCCGCTGGCCATTGTAGACAAGCGGCGCGAAAAACCGGGCGAGGTCGCGGAAATGACCGTCATCGGAAATGTAACCGGCAAGACCTGCATCATCATTGATGACATCGTCGACAGTGCGGGCACGCTTTGCAAGGCCGCGGAGGTTCTGGTCGAAAACGGCGCAAGGGAAGTCCATGCCTACATTACCCATGGCGTGATGTCCGGACCGGCTGTCGAACGCGTGACAAAGTCTGTGATGAAGACATTGGTTCTTACTGACACGATCGAGCCGAACGAAACCGTCAAGAAGGCCAAGAATATCCGGGTCGTTCCAATGGCCCCCCTTCTGGCGCAGGCCCTGCTCAACATCTCGCGCGGGACCAGCGTTTCATCGCTTTTTGACCACAGCACACTCGGGCCAATCTATGATGGGCAGTTCCCCAAGGGCTGACGGGCGGGCCTCCGGTCGACAGCCAGAGCTTCCAAAGGGTGAGCTTACCCCCGTTTCGAAATTGATGGCATGATGGGGCGCCACCATGATTGCCTCGACGGCAATCATCGCTCTGGGATCAAAAAAACAGCGTTTGTGGACCGAGGGCCTTTGCGGGTTCGGGCCTGTTGGTCGGCAGGGCTGATCCCTGCAACCCAGACCGGGTGGTCTGGCCCACCATCCCCGGAAGCAAAATTCCCCGACGCCGAGGTCGAAAAAGAAAACCCCGAGCGCGCCGGCACGGGGTTTTCCGATTGTCAGTTTGATGCCTGTCGGGCCGTGAGGCCCCGAACCTTGCGTCGCGGAATTGCCTTCAGACCCAGGTTTCAATCGCTGCCGCAAAATCGGCAACGATCTTGGCGGCCATGTCCACCTTTTCCGGTGTTGCTTCTTCGTGGGCCTTGGTCGCCTGAGCATGCATCTCCTCGAGCATCTCGCGGGTGACTTCGTCGCGCGGCACTGCCTGCTCCGCAAGCACGGAAGCACTACTTGCGGTGATCTCGGCAAAACCGCCGGTGACCAGGAATTCCTTCGTGCCGTCAGCACCGACGACACGCAGGAACCCGGGGCGTAATGTGGTGATCGTCGGTGCGTGGTCGGGCATCGCCGTCATGTCGCCCTCGGACCCGGGAAGCAGAACTTCGCTCGCCTCGAACGATGCAAGCATGCGTTCGGGGGAAACGAGATCGAATTGCAGAGTATCAGCCATGCGGCACCTCTATTGTCAGGCCGCTTCCGCAGCCATTTTCTCGGCCTTGGCGACAACATCCTCGATGCCGCCAACCATGTAGAAGGCTGCTTCCGGCAGGTGGTCATACTCACCGGCAACAACCGCCTTGAACGATGCGATCGTCACATCGAGCGGCACCTGGACACCGTCCGAACCGGTGAACACCTTGGCCACGTCGAACGGCTGGCTGAGGAAACGCTGGATTTTCCGGGCGCGGGCCACAACCAGTTTGTCCTCTTCGCTGAGTTCGTCCATGCCGAGAATTGCGATGATGTCCTGAAGGCTCTTGTAGCGTTGCAAGATCCCCTGGACCTCACGCGCCACCTCATAGTGCTCTTCGCCAATCACCGCCGGGTCCATCAGGCGCGAGGTCGAGTCAAGCGGATCAACAGCCGGGTAGATGCCCAGCTCCGAGATCGCACGCGACAGCACCGTGGTTGCGTCAAGGTGGGCGAACGATGTGGCTGGCGCCGGGTCGGTAAGGTCGTCAGCGGGCACATAGATCGCCTGCACCGAGGTGATCGAGCCGGATTTCGTCGAGGTGATGCGTTCCTGCAGCGCGCCCATGTCGGTGGCCAGCGTCGGCTGGTAGCCCACGGCCGAAGGGATACGGCCCAGAAGCGCCGAAACCTCGGAACCGGCCTGGGTGAAGCGGAAGATGTTGTCGACGAAGAACAGCACGTCGGCGCCGGTTTCGTCGCGGAACTGCTCGGCCAGTGTCAGGCCGGACAGGGCAACACGCATGCGGGCCCCCGGCGGCTCGTTCATCTGGCCGTAGACCAGGGCGATTTTCGAGTCTTCCAGGTTGTCGGGAACGATAACGCCGCTTTCGATCATCTCGTGATACAGATCGTTACCTTCGCGCGTCCGCTCGCCGACACCGGCAAACACCGACACGCCCGAGTGCACCTTGGCGATGTTGTTGATCAGTTCCATGATCAGAACCGTCTTGCCCACGCCGGCACCGCCAAAGAGGCCGATCTTGCCGCCCTTGGTGTAGGGTGCCAGAAGGTCGATGACCTTGATGCCGGTCACAAGGATTTCCGATTCCGTGGACTGCTCTGAAAACGCAGGGGCTTCCTGGTGGATCGAGCGTCGCTCCTTGGTCTTGACCGGGCCTTTTTCGTCAACCGGCTCACCGACCACATTCAGGATACGCCCCAGGGTCTCCTTGCCGACGGGCACGGAAATGGGCTCACCCGTATCAGTTACGTCTGAGCCGCGCACCAGACCTTCCGTGCCGTCCATCGCGATGGTGCGCACGGTGCCTTCACCCAAATGCTGCGCGACCTCGAGAATCAGCGTTTTTCCCTGGTTTTCCGCATGAAGCGCGTTCAGGATCTCGGGCAGATCACCCTCGAACTGAACGTCCACAACGGCGCCGATAACCTGGGTAACCTTGCCCGTGGCTTTGGCCTTCGATTTTGCCATGTTGTTTCTCCGATTGTTCCTAGAGCGCCTCGGCGCCCGAAATGATTTCGATGAGTTCGTTGGTGATGACGGCCTGACGGGACCGGTTGTACTGGATCGTCAGCTTGTCGATCATTTCGCCGGCGTTGCGCGTTGCATTGTCCATTGCGGACATCCGTGCGCCCTGCTCGGAAGCGGCATTTTCCAACAATGCCGAGAACAGTTGTGTCGCCACGCCACGCGGTAGAAGTTCAGCAAGAATCTCGTTCTCATCAGGCTCATAGTCGTAAAACACAGAGCCGGACCCGCCGGCTTCGTCCGCTTCGAACTTCGCCGGAATGATCTGCTGCGCGGTTGGAATCTGGCTGATCACCGATTCGAACTGATTGTAGAAGATCGTCGCGATGTCGAATTCGCCACCCTCGTAGCGCTCAAGGACATTTGCAGCGATGCCCTGCGCCTCGCCATATCCAAGCCGCTTGACCGCACCCATGTCAACATGGTCGATCATGTGATCGCCAAACTCGCGTTTCAATTGCTCGCGGCCCTTCTTGCCAACCGTCAGAATCTTGACGGTCTTTCCTGCCGAAAGCAGCTCTTGGGCCGTGGCGCGCGCCAACCGAACAATGGTTGAGTTGAAGCCGCCACACAGGCCACGCTCCGAGGTCATGACAACCAAAAGATGCACCTGGTCCGCCCCGGTGCCCGAAAGCAGTTTCGGCGCACTGTCCGACCCGGCCGCCGCAGCCGACAGACCGGCCATGACGGCGTTGAACCGCTCGGCATAGGGCCGGCCGGCCTCGGCTGCCTCTTGCGCGCGGCGAAGTTTCGCCGCGGCAACCATCTGCATGGCCTTGGTGATCTTGCGCGTCGACTTGACGCTCTCGATCCGGTTTTTCAGGTCCTTCAGGTTAGGCATATCCCTGTCCTTTCAGGTCCAATCAGGCGAAATCTGCGGCGAATTCGTCAATCGCGGCCTTGATTTTTTCTTCCAGCTCACCTTTGACCTTGCGGTCATTGTTGGTGATGTCGTCAAGAAGATCCTGGTGCTTGGAGCGCAGGTGGTTCAGCAGACCTTCTTCGAAGCGCCCGACCTGATTCACCTCGATCCCATCGAGATAGCCGTGCGTTCCGGCATAGATCACGATCACGATCTCGGCGTTGGTCAAGGGCGAATACTGTGGCTGCTTCATCAGTTCGGTCAGGCGTGCACCACGGTTCAGCAGGCGCTGGGTCGCGGCGTCCAGGTCGGAACCGAACTGGGCAAAGGCGGCCATTTCGCGATACTGCGCCAGCTCCAGCTTGACCGGACCGGCGACGGATTTCATGGCGTCGGTCTGGGCCGACGAACCAACCCGTGACACCGAAAGACCGGTGTTCACCGCCGGGCGGATACCCTGGTAGAACAGCTCGGTTTCCAGAAAGATCTGACCGTCGGTGATCGAGATCACGTTTGTCGGAATGAACGCGGAAACGTCGCCACCCTGTGTTTCGATGATCGGCAGCGCGGTGAGCGAGCCGGCGCCAAAATCTTCGTTCAGCTTGGCCGAACGCTCCAGCAGACGAGAGTGCAGGTAGAACACGTCACCCGGATAGGCCTCACGGCCCGGCGGACGGCGAAGCAGCAACGACATCTGGCGGTAGGCCACGGCCTGTTTGGACAGGTCATCATATACGATCAGCGCGTGGCGCCCGTTGTCACGGAAATGTTCGGCCATTGCCGTGGCGCCATAGGGCGCAAGGAACTGCAGCGGTGCAGGTTCGGATGCCGTCGCGGCCACGACGATGGAATATTCCATCGCCCCGTGCTCTTCGAGCTTCTTGACCAGTTGGGCAACCGTCGAACGCTTCTGCCCGACGGCCACATAGATGCAATAGAGTTTCTTGCTTTCGTCGTCGCCGGCGGCCTCGTTGTAGATCTTCTGGTTCAGGATCGCATCAAGAGCCACGGCGGATTTGCCGGTCTGACGGTCACCGATGATCAATTCGCGCTGACCACGGCCAATCGGGATCATCGCGTCGACCGATTTCAGGCCGGTGGCCATCGGTTCATGCACCGACTTGCGCGGGATGATGCCCGGCGCCTTCTGGTCGGCCACCGCGCGTTTCTTGGTCTTGATCGGCCCCTTGCCGTCGATCGGGTTGCCCAGCCCGTCCACGACGCGCCCAAGCAGTTCGTCGCCAACCGGAACGTCCACGATGGAGTTGGTGCGCTTGACGATGTCACCTTCCTTGATGTCGCGGTCCGAGCCGAAGATCACGACACCAACATTGTCGCTTTCCAGGTTCAGAGCCATCCCGACGATCCCGCCCGGAAATTCGACCATCTCGCCGGCCTGCACGTTGTCCAGCCCGTAGACACGGGCGATGCCGTCGCCGACGGAAAGCACACGACCCACTTCGGCGACTTCAGCATCCTCGCCAAAGTTCTTGATCTGCTCCTTCAGGATCGCAGATATTTCGGCTGCCTGGATTCCCATTATCCGACCTCTTTCATTGCATTCTGTAGGTTTGAGAGCTTGGAGGAGATCGACGTATCGACCATCTTCGAGCCCACCTTGACGACCATGCCCCCGATGAGATTTTCATCGACGGACACGCTCAGTTTCACGGTTTTGCCAATCGTTGCCTTCAACGTCTTGGCAAGCTTGTCCTGCTGCGTCTTCGAGAGTGTTTTTGCCGCGGTGACCTCAGCCGTCACTTCCCCCTTTTCCGCGGCAATCAGATTGCGCAGGTTCTGGATGAACTGCGGCAAGATATGCAGGCGGCGTTTTTCCGCCTTCAGTGCCAGGGTTTTCTTCATGATGTCGCTTAGCGCCATGCGCTCGGCCAAAACGGCGACAGCGACGCGTTGCTGTTCGCGCGTGTGCAGCGGCGACGAAATAAGCGAAACCAGTTCCTCGCTGTCACCCAGTGCCGCTTCCAAGGCTGCCAGATCGGCCTCAAGCGCCTTGATCGATTTGGTTTCCTTCGCCAACTCGAACACTGCCTTGGCATAGCGCGCAGCGATGGCGTTCGAAATCAAAGCTGGTTCTGACACGTCCACCCTTCCGATATCTTTGCCACGACGGCCCCCACCCGGGCGCCTCGCGGCCATGTTCACCGCAGCCGGTCGGCTGGGCATCAAAATCGGCGTGGGTGTAACAGAGGCCTTCCCACCTAGCAACTGCCTAGCCCGTGTTTTTTCACGGCGCGCGACCAATGTTTCAAGGGGTTTGGCCGGGGTGCGACCGAATGCTCGGGAGTTTCATGCCCGCAATCGGCGCCAAAACCGCCTGACCGCCCGATTCTACGCTCGGCTCAGACAGGCTTGGCGTCGGGTTTGACAATACCGTCCAGCACCCGCAGCGGGTGTTTTACCACGTCCGGCAGCCCCGGCTGAACCGGTGCATGGGTGCGTTTGGAAAACTCCGCAATCAACACCCCCCCGGCAATGCGCGCCGAAATACGTGATCCGTATTTTTCCCAGAACGGGCCGGTCTTGAGCCAGAAGCGCTTTTCGGATGGCGGCTGATACAGCGCCGCCCGATGGCGCTCGGGAATGAACAGATGACGCTTCATCTGGGTTTCCAACTGGGTCAGACTGTAGGGGCTGCCGACACCGAACGGCGTCGCATCGCGTCTGGCCCACATCCCGGCCCGGTTCGGCACGATCACGATCGCCTGCCCGCCGGGGCCCAGAACACGCCAGCACTCATCCAGGACGGCACTTGGGTTTTCGCTGGTCTCCAGGCCGTGCATGACAATGAGCTTGTCCGCGTGCCCGGTTTCGATCGGCCAGGCGGTCTCTTCGCAGAGCACCGCTACATTTTCCGCCCCGACTGGCCAATGCATCACACCCTGCTGTCCAGGCATCAGGCCAATGACCCGGCGCGACTGTTCCAAGTATGGGCGAAGCAATGGAACCGCAAAGCCAAATCCCAACACCGTCTGCCCTTTGGCCTCGGGCCAGAGCTTCAGAACCTGATCCCGGATCGCCCGCTGCGCCGCGCGCCCAAGTTGGGTGCGGTAGTAGAAGTTTCTCAAATCGACCACATCAAGGTGCATTGCGGTCCAACCCGTTTTCGGCAATCCTTGCGCCGACCATAGCCGACCGGATGCAAAATGCCATGCCTCTTGAAATAGTCACCGTCCCCTGCCTTGCGGACAATTACGCATTTCTGGTTCATTCCTCCACAACCGGAGAAACCGCGCTGATCGACGCGCCCGAAGCAGGGCCCATTCTGGATGAGCTTTCAAGACATGACTGGCACCTCAGCGAAATCTGGTTGACACACCACCACTGGGATCATGTGGATGCCTGTGGCGAGATCCAGGATGCCACTGGCGCCAAGGTTGTCGGAGCGGCGGCGGATGCACACCGCCTGCCGCCTCTGAACACTCGATTGCGCGCGGGGCAGAACTATCGCTTTGCAAATGAAGACGTAGTGGTTCTGGATGTCCCCGGCCATACCGTGGGCCACATCGCTTTCCACCTTCCACAAAGCAAGGCGGTCTTTACCGGCGACAGCCTGATGGCGCTTGGTTGTGGGCGGCTCATGGAAGGCAGTCCCGAACAAATGTGGGGCAGCCTGTCCAGGCTGGCCGCCCTTCCGACCGAGACAACCGTATATTCAGGGCATGAATACACAAAGACGAACGCTCGATTTGCCTTGACGATCGAACCCGACAACCCGGACCTTCAATCGCGTGCGCGACAAACAGAAGCCGCGCGTGCCGCCGGAAACCCGACCGTCCCGTCCCTGCTGAAGCTGGAATTGGCGACAAATCCATTCCTGCGTGCCAAATTGCCCAGTGTCAAAAGCGCTTTGGGTATGGAAGACTCATCGGATGTAGACGTGTTTGCCGAGATTCGCCGCCGGAAGGATTCGTTTTGAAAACGGCCATAAATTGGCTGAATTTCCGGCAAGATTGGCAGGCATAAAAATAAAGTGTGCGATTTTTGTTGAGATAACACTTGAAGGTTGTCCAATAAAACCGAACTTTAAGAGTGTGAGGCTATCGTCGGACCCGAGTCACGCTCAATCCGGCTCAAGAACAAGGAGCACTGCGCCGTGCCATCATTTTCGAACACTCTGGAACAGGCCATTCATTCTGCGTTGGCGCTTGCCAATGCACGTCGCCACGAACTGGCGACGCTCGAACACCTGCTTCTCGCCCTGATTGACGAACCGGATGCCGCACGCGTCATGCAAGCCTGCAACGTTGATCTGGAAGAATTGCGTCAGACGCTGGTCGATTTCATCGACGATGATCTGTCAACGCTTGTGACCGATGTCGAAGGCTCGGAAGCCGTTCCAACCGCCGCGTTTCAGCGTGTCATCCAACGGGCAGCGATCCATGTGCAATCGTCGGGTCGGTCCGAAGTGACCGGCGCCAATGTACTGGTTGCCATCTTCGCCGAACGCGAATCGAATGCCGCCTATTTCCTGCAGGAACAGGACATGACCCGCTATGACGCGGTCAACTATATTGCCCACGGTGTTGCAAAAGATCCGTCTTTTGGCGAAGCGCGGCCAGTTTCGGGCGCAGAAGACCTGGACGCCGAGATTTCCGGCGGCGAGGGTGATGAAAAGAAGGAAAGCGCGCTGGCCAAGTATTGCGTCGATCTGAATTCCAAGGCACGCGATGGCGAGGTTGATCCCCTGATCGGGCGCGCCCACGAGGTTGAACGTTGCATCCAGGTTCTGTGCCGCCGGCGCAAGAACAACCCCCTGCTCGTCGGTGATCCCGGCGTCGGCAAGACCGCAATAGCAGAGGGTCTGGCGCGCAAGATCGTTTCTGGCGAAACGCCCGAAGTGCTTGCCGGCGCGACCATCTATTCGCTTGATATGGGTGCGCTTCTGGCGGGCACGCGCTACCGGGGAGACTTTGAAGAACGCCTGAAAGCGGTCGTCAAGGAACTTGAAGACCACCCCGACGCGATCCTGTTCATTGATGAAATCCATACGGTCATTGGTGCCGGTGCCACATCGGGCGGCGCCATGGACGCGTCAAACCTGCTGAAGCCGGCATTGCAAGGCGGCAAGCTGCGCTGCATGGGTTCGACGACCTACAAGGAATTCCGCCAGCATTTCGAAAAGGATCGCGCACTGAGCCGTCGGTTCCAGAAGATCGACATCAACGAACCGTCTGTCGATGATACGGTGAAGATCCTCAAGGGGCTCAAACCCTATTTCGAAAAGCATCATGAGATCAAATACACGGCCGACGCGATCCGTTCGGCGGTGGAACTTTCGGCACGCTATATTCATGACCGGAAACTGCCGGACAAGGCAATCGACATGATCGACGAGGCCGGAGCGGCCCAGCATCTTGTGGCCGAAAGCAAGCGCCGGAAAACCATCGGCACCAAAGAGATCGAAGCGGTTGTCGCAAAGATTGCGCGTATCCCGCCCAAGAACGTCAGCAAAGGCGATGCAGAGGTGTTGCGCGATCTCGAGAAGTCTCTGAAACGCGTCGTATTCGGGCAGGACCCCGCGATAACGGCACTGGCGTCAGCAATCAAATTGTCCCGGGCCGGACTGCGAGAGCCGGAGAAGCCGATTGGCAACTATCTCTTTACCGGGCCGACCGGCGTCGGAAAAACGGAAGTTGCCAAGCAGTTGGCAGACACTCTAGGTGTTGAGCTCATCCGCTTCGACATGTCCGAGTATATGGAAAAACACGCTGTATCCCGCCTGATCGGCGCTCCGCCGGGTTATGTGGGGTTTGATCAGGGCGGCATGCTGACCGACAGCATAGACCAGCATCCGCATTGCGTGCTCTTGCTCGACGAAATCGAAAAGGCGCACCCGGATGTCTACAATATCCTGCTGCAGATCATGGACCACGGGAAGTTGACAGACCACAACGGGCGTCAGGTCGATTTCCGCAATGTGATCCTGATCATGACGTCAAACGCCGGCGCCTCGGAACAGGCCAAAGCCGCGATCGGCTTTGGCCGTGATCGGCGCGAGGGCGAAGACACGGCTGCGGTCGAACGGACCTTCAGCCCGGAGTTCCGCAACAGGCTGGATGCCGTCATCAGCTTTGCCCCGCTGTCGAAAGAGGTGATCCTGCAGGTCGTTGACAAGTTCGTTCTGCAGCTCGAGGCCCAACTGATGGACCGGAATGTCCAGATCGAACTGACCCCGGCGGCAGCAGCGTGGCTTGCCGAAAAGGGCTATGATGACAAAATGGGGGCCCGCCCCTTGGGCCGGGTCATCCAGGAGCACATCAAGAAGCCATTGGCGGAAGAATTGCTGTTCGGAAAACTCGTCAAGGGCGGGGTCATCCTTGTCGGTGTCAAGGATGGCAAAATCGACCTTCGCCTTGAGGAAATACAGTCGCGCAGGATTTCGACCCGCAAGCGACCTCCCCTGCTCACAGCCGATTAGTCCAGGGGTCAGGAAAAGAAAGGCCCGGAGCAGAATTCCGGGCCTCTATCCCGGGCATCCGGCAGACGGGCGCGCCACATCGTGGCGCCGGCCTAGCGCTCGGTGAGTTTCAGTTCAATTCTGCGGTTCAACGCGAGGGCCTCTGGAGTATCGCCTGTCGCAATCGGCCGATACTCTCCAAATCCGGTCGCAGCCAGG
>JALSJL010000084.1 GCA_026989405.1 Marinosulfonomonas sp.
TGGGTGTTCCAGTTGCTGGCCTTCCTTTCGGGCATCGGCGGCGGCAACTTTGCGTCGTCCATGTCCAACATCTCGTTCTTTTACCCGAAAAAGGTCCAGGGCTATGCGCTGGGAATGAATGCGGGCCTTGGCAACTTCGGCGTGACCACCATGCAGGTTGTCATCCCCGCCGTCATGACGGTCGCCATGTTCGGCGGCCCGGGGCGGGCGCTGATCAACACCTCGGGCACGCTGATCGGCAAGATCCCGGCGGGCACGCTGACCTACATTCACAATGCCGGCTACGTCTGGCTGATCCCGCTGATCCCGCTGGCCTTCCTGACATGGTTCGGGATGAACAACATCCGCGATGAGCACGTGTCCCCCGACATTCCGAACCCGATCGGGGCATTCGCCATCATCACGGGAATGCTGCTTGTCGGATTTGTTGCGGCCTATGTCGGCGTCTGGCTGATGCTGCCCACTGTCGAGGGAGGCTTGTCCACGTCTGGCTGGGGCATCAGCAAATGGATCGTTCTGCCCATCGTGATCGCGCTCACGGTGGGGATGCTCAAGATGATCCCCGGCTCGGTCGGCCAGAATCTGACGCGCCAGTATCGCATCTTCGGCAACAAGCATACCTGGGCCATGACCATCATCTATACCATGACCTTCGGCAGCTTCATCGGCTACTCGGCCGCCTTCGCGCTGGCGATCAAGGTGGTGTTCGGTTTCCAGCACCTGATGGTTGATGGCGTGATGACCCACGGCACGGCAAACCCGGATGGCCCGTCAGCGCTGACCTATGCCTGGATGGGGCCGTTCATCGGTGCGCTGATCCGCCCCGTCGGCGGCATGATCGCCGACAAGCTTGGCGGAGCGCGGGTCACGCAGTGGATCTCGATCATCATGGTCGCTTCCGCTCTTGGCGTCGCCTGGTTCCTGCAAAAGGCCTATGCCTCGGCCACGCCGCAGGACTACTTCCTGCCGTTCATGATCCTGTTCCTGATCCTGTTCGCCGCCACCGGCATCGGAAACGGCTCGACCTTCCGCACGATCGCCGCCGTATTCGACAAGGAACAGGCCGGCCCGGTGCTGGGTTGGACCTCGGCAGTCGCCGCCTATGGCGCCTTCATCATCCCGAAGGTGTTCGGCGAGCAGATCAAGGCGACAACGCCGGAATATGCGCTCTACGGCTTCGCGGCGTTCTATGTCGTCTGCATCATCATCAACTGGTGGTTCTACCTGCGCCCCGGCGCCTACGTGAAGAACCCCTGATCCCGACACTCCCCTGCCCCGGAGCGTTCCGGGGCGGGGTCGAAACGCGCAAACAGGAGAATTCAAATGAGCCAACTGCTCGATCGCCTGAACTTCTTCCAGTCGAAGCGACTGGATACGTTCGCCAACGGCCACGGCCAGACCACCATTGAAAGCCGCGAGTGGGAAGACACCTACCGCCACCGCTGGCAGCACGACAAGATCGTGCGCTCGACCCACGGGGTGAACTGCACCGGCTCATGCTCATGGAAGATCTATGTGAAAAGCGGCATCGTCACCTGGGAAACCCAGCAGACCGACTACCCGCGCACCCGGCCCGACCTGCCCAACCACGAACCGCGCGGCTGCGCCCGGGGGGCAAGCTACAGCTGGTATCTTTACAGCGCCAACCGGGTGAAAAACCCGCTGATCCGTGGCCGGCTGATGCGCGCCTGGCGCAAGATGCGCGCCACCATGAGCGCGACCGACGCCTGGAAAGCGCTGCAGGAAGACCCGATCCTGCGTGCCTCCTACGTTGAAAAGCGCGGCCTTGGCGGCTTTGTGCGCGCCACATGGGACGAGGTGACGGAAATCATCGCCGCCGCCAACGCCTATACCGCCAGGACATACGGCCCGGACCGCGTGTTCGGCTTTTCGCCGATCCCGGCCATGTCGATGGTCTCTTACGCGGCCGGCTCGCGCTATCTGAGCCTGCTCGGCGGCACGGTGATGAGCTTTTACGACTGGTATTGCGACCTGCCGCCGGCCTCGCCCATGACCTGGGGCGAACAGACCGACGTGCCCGAAAGCGCCGACTGGTATAACGCGGGCTTCCTGCTGCTGTGGGGCTCGAACGTGCCGCAAACCCGCACGCCGGATGCGCATTTCTACACCGAGGCGCGCTACAGCGGCACCAAGTCGGCGGTGATCAGCCCCGACTATTCCGAAGCCGCCAAGTTCGGCGACATCTGGCTGAACCCGAAACAGGGGACCGACAGCGCGCTGTCGATGGCCATGGGCCATGTGATCCTGCGCGAGTTCCACCTCGACCGCCAGGTGCCCTATTTCGAGGACTACACCCGCAAGTATTCCGACTTTCCGATGCTGGTGAAGCTGGAGGAAAAGGACGGCAGGCTTGTCCCCGGCCGCTTCCTGCGCGCCGATGACCTTTCCGGCAAGCTCGGCGAAAAGAACAACCCCGAATGGAAAACCGTCGCCTGGGACAGCGCCTCGAACGGGCTTGTCGCGCCAAACGGCTCCATCGGCTACCGCTGGGGCGAGGATGGCGAGTGGAACCTGGAGGAACGCGCCAAGGGCAAGGACACCGAACTGAAGATGTCCTTCATCCTCGAAGAAGACCGCGATGACGTGGTGGGCGTGGACTTCCCCTATTTCGGCGGTCAGGCCACCGAGAATTTCGTGAAATGCGACCACCCCGACGTGTTGACGAAAAACGTGCCGGTCAAGAAGGTCAAGATCGGGCGCAAGGAAATCCTGGTCGCCACCGTGTTTGACCTGTTTTGCGCCAACTACGGGCTGGATCGCGGCCTTGGCGGCGACTGGGTGGCCACGGAATATTCCGAGGACATCCCCTTCACCCCCGCCTGGGCGGAAAAGATCACTGGTGTCAGTGCCGAGAAAATCAGCACCGTCGCGCGCGAATTTGCGCTGAACGCGGAAAAGACCGAAGGGCGCTCGATGGTGATCCTCGGGGCCGGTCTGAACCACTGGTATCACATGGACATGAACTATCGCGGCATCATCAACATGCTGGTGATGTGCGGCTGCGTCGGCAAATCGGGTGGCGGCTGGAGCCATTATGTGGGCCAGGAAAAGCTGCGCCCGCAGACCGGTTGGCAACCGCTGGCCTTTGCGCTGGACTGGAGCCGCCCGCCGCGGCACATGAACTCGACCTCGGCCTGGTATGCGCACACCGACCAGTGGCGCTACGAGCAGGTGAGCGCGGGCGAAATCCTGTCGCCCACGGCGCCCGAAGGCGATTGGGACGCAAGCCTGATCGACTACAACATCCGGGCCGAGCGCATGGGCTGGCTGCCCAGCGCGCCGCAGTTGAAAACCAACCCGCTTGAGGTGGCGAAGGCCGCAAAAAAGGCGAAAAAGGACATCCCGGCCTATGTCGCCGAGCAGCTTTCCAGCGGCGAACTGGAAATGTCCTGCGAGGACCCGGACGCGCCGGAAAACTGGCCGAGGAACCTGTTCGTGTGGCGTTCCAACCTGCTGGGGTCTTCCGGCAAGGGCCACGAGTATTTCCTCAAGCACCTGCTGGGCACCGATCACGGCGTGATGGGCAAGGATCTCGGCGAGGAAGGCGGGCAGATGCCGAAAGAGGCGAAATGGCACGACGAGGCGCCGCGCGGCAAGCTGGACCTGCTGGTGACCATCGACTTCCGCATGTCCACGACGGCGGTCTATTCCGACATCGTGCTGCCCACGGCAAGCTGGTATGAAAAGGACGACCTGAACACCTCGGACATGCACCCGTTCATCCACCCGCTGCAGGCGGCGGTGGACCCGGCCTATGAAAGCAAGTCGGATTGGGAAATCTTCAAGGCGATTGCCAGGAAGTTTTCCGAGGTCGCGCCGGAAATCCTGGGCGTGGAAACCGACATCGTGCAGCTGCCGCTGCTGCACGACACTCCGATGGAAGTCGCACAGGATACGGTCAAGGACTGGAAGAAGGGCGAATGCGAGCTGATCCCCGGCAAGACCGCGCCGAACTATATCGCGGTCGAACGGGATTATCCGAACCTTTACAAAAAGTTCACCTCGGTCGGCCCGCTTCTGGACAAGCTGGGCAACGGCGGCAAGGGCATCAACTGGAACACCGAGGTCGAGGTCGAGCACCTGCGCGACCTGAACGGTGTGGTTCTGGAAGACGGGGTCAGCAAGGGCATGCCCAGGCTGGATACCGCCATCGATGCGGCCGAAATGATCCTGATGCTGGCGCCCGAAACCAACGGCGAGGTCGCCGTCAAGGCCTGGCATGAGCTTGAAAAGGCCACGGGGCGCGAACACGCCCACCTTGCGGCGGTCAAGGAAGACGAAAAGATCCGCTTCCGCGATATCGCAGCCCAGCCGCGCAAGATCATCTCATCGCCCACATGGTCGGGCATCGAAAGCGAAGAGGTCTGCTACAACGCGGGCTACACCAACGTCCACGAACTGATCCCCTGGCGCACCCTGACCGGGCGGCAACAGCTATACCAGGACCATTTGTGGATGCGCGCCTTTGGCGAGGGGTTTTGCACCTACCGCCCGCCGGTGGACCTGAAAACCATCGACGGCAAGGTTGTCGAGGACGGCCCGCACGTGGTGCTGAACTTCATCACCCCGCACCAGAAATGGGGCATCCACTCGACCTATTCCGACAACCTGCTGATGCTGACGCTCAACCGCGGCGGCCCGGTTGTCTGGCTGAGCGAAACCGACGCCAAATCGGCGGGCATCGTCGATAACGACTGGGTCGAGGTCTACAATTCCAACGGCGCCCTGACGGCGCGCGCGGTGGTCAGCCAGCGGATGAAGACCGGCACGCTTTACATGTATCACGCCCAGGAAAAGATCGTGAACACGCCGGGTTCCGAAAAGACCGGCAAGCGCGGCGGCATCCACAACTCGGTGACCCGAACGGTGCTCAAACCCACCCACATGATCGGCGGCTACGCCCAACAGAGCTATGGCTTCAACTACTACGGAACCGTCGGTTCGAACCGGGACGAGTTCGTGATCGTGCGCAAGATGAACAAGGTCGACTGGCTTGACCAGCCCGCCAAGACGGAGGCAGAGACATGAAA
>JALSJL010000085.1 GCA_026989405.1 Marinosulfonomonas sp.
ATCGGCATCTCCATGTCGAGTTCCTTCAGCGAACGCTCCAGCCGCGCCGCGTGGCCGTCGAAATCGATCAGCTTGCCGCCCAGCACGCTGGTCACCTCGTAGACCCCGTCGGCCATCAGAAAGGCGCGATCGAAGATCGAGACCTTGGCCTCCTCTTCCGGCAAATAGTCGCCATTCAGGTAAACGGTGCGGCTCATCTCGGTCTCCTTATCCCCAGAGCGCCGCGCTTGGCGGATGCACCCCGGCCTCATCGAATGTCAAAGCGTTGTCCCGGTCTTCGGCCAACAGGAGCGGGCCGTCAAGGTCCGTATAGGCCGCGCCCTGCGCCACCAGCGTGGCCGGCGCCATCGCCAGCGACGAGCCGACCATGCAGCCCACCATCACGCCATAGCCCTCGGCAAGCGCCGCTTCGCGCAGCGCCAGCGCTTCGGTCAGCCCGCCGGTCTTGTCGAGCTTGATGTTCACCACGTCATACTTGCCGCGCAGCCCCGGCAGGGACGCCCGGTCATGGCAGCTTTCGTCGGCGCAGACCGGCACCGGGCGCTCCAGTCCGATCAACGCGTCATCCTCGCCCGCCGGCAGGGGCTGTTCCACCAGCGCCACGCCCAGGCGCAGCAAGTGCGGGGCGAGGTCGGCGTAAATCCCGGCGCTCCAGCCCTCGTTCGCATCGACGATGATCCTGGGGTCGGGCGCGCCGCGCCGCACCGCCTCAAGCCGCGCCATGTCATCAGGCGTGCCGAGCTTGATCTTCAACACCGGACGATGGGCGTTGCGGCGCGCCGCCGCTTCCATCGTCTCGGGCTCGGCCAGCGACAGGGTGAAGGCCGTCACCTCGGGCCCCGGTTCCGGCAGCCCGGCCAGCTCCCACACCCGCCGCCCGGCGCGTTTCGCCTCCAGGTCCCACAACGCACAATCCACCGCGTTGCGCGCCGCGCCCGGCGGCAACATCCCCTGCAACGCCGCGCGCGTCACATCCGCCGGCAGCCCGGCAATCTGCGCCTCCACGCTCTCCAGCGTCTCGCCATAGCGCGCGTAGGGCACACATTCGCCCCACCCCCGGTGCACCCCGTCCGAGACATGCACCGTCAGCACCTTGGCCTCGGTGCGCGACCCGCGCGAGATGGTGAACACCTCGGCCAGCCGGAACACGTCGCGCGTCACCGAAATCTCCACTGCCCACCTCTTCTTTTTCGCTCAAATATCCCCGCCGGAGGCATCCGACCGCGCTACGCACACAAACCGTCAGACAGCTTCCAGCGCCTCCACCAGGCGCGCGGCCCCGTGCCGGAACGGATCCACCGCCGGCAGGCCCATGCGGGCCTCGACCCCGGCAAGGTAATCCAGCGCCTCCTGTTCGCCCAGCGCTTTCGTATTGACCGAGATCCCCACCACCTTGCAGGCCGGGTTGGCCACCCGGGCAATCGGCAGCGCCAGGTCTCGCAGCCGCTCCAGGGACGGCGGCACATAATCCGGCAAGCCCCGCATATGCGTGCGCGTCGGCTCGTGGCACAGGATCAGCGCATCCGGCTGGCCGCCGTGGATCAGCGCCATGGTGACCCCGGAGTAGGACACGTGAAACAGGCTGCCCTGCCCCTCGATCATGTCCCAGTGGTCGGCGTCATTGTCCGGCGTGATGTATTCCACGGCACCGGCCATGAAATCGGCCACCACCGCATCCAGCGGCACGCCCGAGCCGGTGATCAGGATGCCGGTCTGCCCGGTGGCGCGAAAGGTGGATTTCAGCCCCCGCGCGCGCATCTCCGCATCCATCGCCAGCGCCGTGTACATCTTGCCCACCGAGCAATCGGTGCCCACCGCAAGGCAACGCTTGCCGCTGCGCTTGCGGCCATTGGCGATCGGGTATTCGGCGGCCGGAATGCGCACGTCATGCAGCGTGGTGCCATGCGCCCCGGCGGCGGCCACCAGTTCCGGTTCGTCGCGCAGCAGGTTGTGCAACCCCGAGGCCACATCGAACCCCATCGACAACGCCTTGACCAGCACGTCTTTCCAGGCCTGGGAAATCACGCCGCCGCGGTTGGCCACCCCGATCACCAGGGTGCGCGCACCGGCCGCCTTCGCCTCTTCCAGCGTCATGTCGGGAATGCCCACATCGGCACCACAGCCCGCCATGCGGAACTGGCCCACCGAATGGTCGGGCCGCCAGTCATGGATGCCCTGGGCCACCTTGGCGGCAAGCTGGTCGGGCGCGTCGCCCAGAAACAGAAGATATGGTTGTTCGATCATGGCATCCCCCGGGTCTCGACCGTTTTCGATCCGCGCAATCATCAGCGATTCCCGCGCGAAGAGGATCGCGTTTTTCACTTAATTCATGCCATTTAGGCGAATAAATGACTGGTATCGGAATATTTTTCAGAATATTTTACGACATATTCATCGTTTCACCGTCAAAAACGGCCACCCCGCCACACCCTTTGCGCGCGCAGCATTTCCTTTTGCGCCCGCAAAATCTCTCTTGCCGTCGGATGCGTAATAATCTACCCCTCGCCACAGCCGAAACGAAACATCATTGCGAGAGCGCCCATGTCCTTCCGCCTGCAACCCGCCCCGCCTGCCCGCCCCAACCGCTGTCAGCTGTTCGGCCCCGGCTCGCGCCCGGCGATCTTCGAAAAGATGGCGGCCAGCGCGGCCGACGTGATCAACCTCGACCTGGAAGACAGCGTGGCGCCGGACGACAAGGCCGAGGCGCGCCAGAACATCATTCAGGCGATCGGCGACATCGACTGGAACACCAAGCACCTGAGCGTGCGCATCAACGCCCTGGATACGCCATACTGGTATCAGGATGTGGTGGGCCTGTTGGAAAACGCCTCCGAACGGCTGGACCAGATCATGATCCCGAAGGTGGGCTGCGCCGCCGACATCTACGCGGTGGACGCGCTGGTGACAGCGGTCGAGGCCGCCCGCGGCCGCAGCAAACCCATCGCATTCGAGGTCATCATCGAAAGCGCTGCGGGCCTATCCAACGTGCAGGAAATCGCCGCCGCCAGCCCGCGCCTGCAAGCCATGAGCCTGGGCGCTGCCGATTTCGCGGCCTCCATGGGCATGCAGACCACCGGCATCGGCGGCACGCAGGAAAACTACTACATGATCCATGAAGGCCAGAAATACTGGGGCGATCCGTGGCACTGGGCGCAGACTGCCATTGTCGCGGCCTGCCGCAGCCACGGCGTCCTGCCGGTGGACGGGCCGTTCGGAGACTTCTCGGATGACGAAGGCTTCATCGCCCAGGCGCGCCGCTCGGCGACGCTGGGGATGGTCGGCAAATGGGCGATCCATCCCAGGCAGGTTGCCCTGGCAAACGAGGTGTTCACGCCGTCTGCCGAACAGGTCGCCGAGGCGCGCGAGATCCTGGCGGCGATGGAACAGGCCAAGAAGGACGGGGCCGGGGCGACGGTTTACAAGGGGCGGCTTGTGGACATCGCCAGCATCAAGCAGGCCGAGGTAATCGTGAAACAGGCGGAACTGATCGGCGCGGGCTGAATGTCTTGACCTGCGGCTGCCTGATCAGAAAATGAGCGACAGCCCTGCCCGTCCACTGCGCACGGGTCGGGACATGCACCGGGCAGCAAGGGCCGGGGCCTTCTTGCGGCCTCACCAGACGGTCCGAGGTGTTGACCTGCACGGCACGTCGTCGCCCATGCTGACGCAGGGCGGCACGCTTTCTGGCGGCCAGCGAGCCATTTTGGCGCACATACCTGTTGCGCTGGAAACGGCACCACCAGTGCTTTCACCCGCCCAGGTCTGCGTCTTTCCCGGCATGATCGGCCTTGTTGCACCCGAGGTCGTGACTTTCGAGCGTGGCCCGCCGTTGCGCACCGGTTGCGGCTAACGGGCGGTCAACTGGTCAGTTCCACCCAAACCCCGTTGCACTGGATAAAGGCGGGGCGACCGAGGCTGATCACGGTATAGGTGATGATCTGCTCGGGCTTGCGCAGGACATGCGGGCGGGTGATCAGGTCAATCGCGCGCTCCAGCCGCAGCGGCAGATTGGTGGCATTGGCTGCGACTCGCTGATCCGGGGCAAGGATCAGATCCTTGTTCGGGCAAACCGGCGAAAAGGCATTGGCGCGAATGACGATCGGCTGTGCACCAGGATGATAGCGCAGATACTCTTCATCGAATGTCATGCGTTTCAAGGATTTGATCGGCCGGAACCCGCCTTCACGCACCATGATGCGGTCATTTTCGCGCAGGGTCTGCGCCGGATATTCGCCAAAAGCGGTCTTTACATTCGTCATCGGGCCAAGCCCGACCAGCCGCGTGACCGGCTGCACGGCATCATCAGCCTGCTCGGGCGCGCCCTGGCCGGCCAGCTTGAAGCGC
The DNA here is from genome assembly GCA_026989405.1 of Marinosulfonomonas sp. Taxonomy (GTDB): domain Bacteria; phylum Pseudomonadota; class Alphaproteobacteria; order Rhodobacterales; family Rhodobacteraceae; genus JAJRUE01. The sequence goes on from JALSJL010000085.1 coordinate 4,345, forward strand.
CGCGGCTGATCGGCATGTGCGGAATTTGGGTCCATTGCTATCGTCACATCCATTTTCAAGGCCGGTATCAGAGATCGTCTACCCCATCACAGAGCGACAAACAGTAGGGTCGCGCCGGGATCAAGACAGGGAATCCACGACTGCAGTCGACAGAATTTATTGCGGATCGGGATGGAAATCATTAATTCTCAAAGATTTATTCGGACCACGCAACAATATGGCCTCCCGCTGCGTTCCGGTTCCGAATGCCGGGGTAATTAGCGATTTGTTAACCTCGGAAACCCGGTGCCCCGGAACTTTTGGATAAGTCGAAATATGGCAAAAAAGTGGCATACGCGCTTTCTGCAACTGACGACTGGCGGTTTTCCGGCCGGAATCCGGCCGGGAACGGCACGCCACCAACCGGCGCGACAAGGTAATTTCTTGCCTGAGTGCGCTTTATATTCTATTTGCTGAATATCTTTTGCCGTTTGCGGACACCAAATGCGGCCATTTCTGACCGAGGGGACACCATGAAAGACCAGGTAATTGAGCAACTCAAGACAGTTGAGATGCCGGGCGCCGGGACCGACATTGTCGCGGCCGGCGTTGTGGCCGACATCGCAGTCGACGGACCCAAGGTCATTTTTTCACTGAAAGTCCCGGCGGGCATGAATGGCGCCGTGGCCGAGTTGCGCAGGAAGGCTGAA
>JALSJL010000086.1 GCA_026989405.1 Marinosulfonomonas sp.
TGCGCAAATCGGCAAGCGCCGCGTGAATGTCGGCCAGAAGCCGCGCGTGATTTCTCATGACATCCCCCATGCAATGAAAAGCCCGGCCCACAGCGTCACGAACAGCGCCAGAGCCCCAAGAAAATCGCCGATCAACCCGGCGTGAAACCGCCTTGAACGCCGCATCAACCTGCCCTCCCGAGCGGATGGTTCTGCGACCCGTAAGGGCCGATGGGCGAGCCGTCCGAGCGCCGCCCGACCGCCCCGCCGCCGATATCAGCCAATGCCCGGTCAAGCTCCTGCACCAACCGGCTGCAATGCCCGGTCAGCCTGGGGTCGGAAATCCGCGCCAGGATCGCGCGCACCAGCAGCAGCCGCTCGCGCTCGTCCAGCCCATCGCAGGCGATCCGCGCCCGCGCATTTATCGGCTGCCACCCGCCCATCAGCCGCTCCCCTCGCGAAACGCCCGATCGCACAGGCGGTAGGCGTAGTTGGTGATCCGATGCGCCGCCCCGGCAAGCGACCCGGCCAGGCGCGGATCGGTGACGGTGCGCAGGGCCGCCTCGCCCAACGCCAGCCGCGCCGCATCGGGCAGATCTGCCAGCGGCAAACCATACAGCGTTGCCAGCATATCGCGGGCATGTTCCATGTCGCGATCACGCTCGCGCTCGCGCGCCACATCCTCGCCCCGCACCCCACTCATTGCGCCACCCCGGCCAGGTACATCACCACCAGCGCCCAGGCCTGCAATGCCGCCCCCAGCGCCAGCAGCCCGGCCCCCCGGCGCCAATCCCGCGCATCCCCGCTCATCAGAAACGAAAAACTCGCCACCGCCGACAGCACCGAGCCGCCAATGATCATCCATACAGCCATCACGCGGCCTCCTTCTTGTTCGGTTTCGGGCGCATCAGTGCAGCCTCCGGTCGCGTTTAGGCAGGAAACGGTGAACCGCCCGGCGCATGGTCCGCTCCGAAGGCATCTTCCCCCAGCCGTTTTCCTCGGCCAGATCCGCGACCCGCCGGTAACAGTCGGACACCCGCGCACCCGAAGCGGCAAATTCCAGAAAACGGCGCATGATTTCCGGGTGACAGTCCACGCACATTCCCCGCGGCCCCGACCATCTGGGCGCCAGAGCCGCCTCCCAGTCGCTGCGCGGCACCATGTAAACCGCGCGCCGGTAGGACCACACGGTGCGCGCGCCCATGCCCATTTCCTCGGCCGCAACCTCTACCGCCTGGGTCACATTGGCGCCGCTGTCGATCGCCTCCTGCATGACCTCCAGGGCGCGCGCCCGCCGCTGCGCCAGTTCCCGGTGCGCCTCGGGCAATTGCGCGTAATAGGCCCGCTTGCCTTCCAGCTCGGCGCGCTCTTCCGAAGGCAGGCCATAAAATCCGTCCCGCCGCAACGCCGGCAAAACCTCCGCCGTCACCCACTTGCGAAACCGCTTTGCCGCAGGCTTGCGGCTGGTCAGGATCAGCGCGAAAAGACCGCTTTCTGAGACAGCCGTCATGCTCTGACGACCCCCAAGGGTGTCCACTAATACCGACGCCCTTTCATCCTCATCCAGCCGGGAGATTGCATCGCGGTGCTTCCTGATTTCCAGCACCCGGCACACATCCGCCGCCACGAACCATGGCGCCCCGTCACGCAGCACGATCCGCACCGCATTCGTCTCAAAATCAAAGGGAAGTATATCAGCCATCACGCGGCTCCTCTGCTTCTGCCCCTGGCATGTTCTTCCAGGCGGCGGCGATAGGTATGCTCGACAAAGCTTTCGCCAGCCCCTTCGATCAGATCTGCCAATAATTGCCTGCCAGTAGGACCGCGCGACTGGCCAAAGGTTGCACTGCGCGCCCGCTCCGGCTTCATTCCATGGCGGCGGCACCAGGCGTTAAAATTGTCGCCATTGGCACGAAAAGCCCCAACAATTGCCTCATGTAAGATCGCACCGGGCTGGTATTTGTCGACATCTACGGCCATAACGTCTTACCTCTGCTGTTCGTGTGAATAGCACACTAGGTAATCAAACGTCTACCGTCAACATAAAAGTTGACGAACGACTACTTTTGGGGAGCGATTGCGCTATGTCCACTGTTGGTTCTCGACTCCGGGAGGAGAGAGAAAGGCTCAAATTGAGCCAAAGTGCATTTGCGGAGTGTGGGCGCGTCGGGAAGCACTCTCAAATAAATTATGAGCGTGACCGGCGGCAACCGGACAGCAAGTATCTAGTTGCGATTGAAAAGATCGGTGTGGATATAATGTATGTTCTGACCGGAAAGCGCCAAGACGATATCGCGCGGGATCTATTCGAGGCCAATGATGCCTATCATGAACGCATTGAAGCTGATCGCGCCGCTGGATGGATTCATGTCGATTATTGTAACGAATGCCGTACCGACCCTTTCCCAACTCAAATTGCTTTCACCAAATCTTGGTTTGACCGGCTAGGCCTGACGCCCGATCAAGTTTGTTTCTGCGAAATGCCGGATGACAATATGGGGACAACCCTACCAAAAGGGGCACTGGTGATGGTGCGCATTACGAAGCCGTCTCCCATGGCCGACGACAACGACATCTGGGCTTATAAAGTGAAGGGTAAACTCGCCATATCCCGGCTCGGATTCTTGGGAGAAACCACTCTCATCATCCACGACAAGCCCGGCCTCAAGCCCGCCATCGCCTCTAATCTCACCATCATCGGCGAGGTGGTCTGGTCGGGCCATGTTTTGAGATAGGAGGAAGTCATGGTAGAGAAGAAGAAACCGGCCGCCGGGCATGGCAAGCCCGCCTTGCAGAGCGAGCAGACCGGCGAGCAACGGACCAACATCAACGAGGGCACCACCCGTGGCAACCACCTCTCCGTCTCACCGACCAGGCCGGCCCCGCGCAAGCCGGACACCGGCAAGGGCGGCGATGGCGAGCGCTGACGACATCCACGAGCTGAACTGCCACATCCAGCGCTCGATCCGCTATCACCGGGCGCGCGAACGCTTCTTCGCCGGCTGGTCGCGCTGGATTTCCTTCCTGTCGCTGCTGAGCGGCTCGGCGGTGGTGGTGGCGTTGCTGGCCCGGCTGCCGGACTGGGTGGCGCTTGGCTTCGGTGCTTCGGTCGCGGCCTTGCAGGCGGGTGAACTGATCTGGTCGCTGTCCGGCAAGGCCCGGCTGCATGCCGACCTGGCCGGCGCGTTCATCGGCCTCGAGCAGGAGCTTGCCCGCCAGCCGGATGCCTCGCTCGCCGATATCCGCGCCCCGCGCGCCGAGATCCTGCGCATCGAAGCCCGCGAGCCGCCGATCAAGCGCTATCTCGACCTGATCTGCCACAACCAGGTCGCCCGTGCGATCGGCTCTGACGATATCGAGCGGCTGTCCTTCTGGCAGCGCTGGTTCGCGCAATACCTCAACGGCGACACCGCCCTGCAGAAATGACCTACATGGTTCTGATCTTAATCATCGCCACCTCATCGGCCGGGATGATGGTGATCAGATCGCCCCAGCCCCGGTCACGGCGCCCGTCGCTGACGTCTTCCCATCCCGTATCTTCCGGGCCTTTCTGCTGGGTAACATAAAGCGCAACCGATCCATCCTCGCCGAACCAGTATGGCCCGGTCGCTGTGTCGGCAAACTTGTTGACGTCATCGCACAGGAACCATGTTCCGTCGCGCCGGCGCACCTGAACTTGGCTGACCCTGATGCTCTCGCGCTTGACCACCGATTGCAGCGCGCTGCGGTGGCCATCCGCCATCGACACCCTGGCCGCGCGCAGGGTGCGAAAGCTCGCCTCCTGGCCCCAGCGTCGCCATCCCGCCGCCGCCAGCAAGGCCACAGCGATGCCGGCGCCGATCCCGGCCCAGGCCGGCCAGCCCACCGCGCCAAACCCCGCCATTACCGCCCGTGCGATCAGCCCGAAGACCAGGCTCAGGAACACCACGTCCACTGCGCGGTGCGTCTCGTCTTTGCCGGTCCAGGCCAGCCGATAGCCAAGATACCCGGCCACCAGCATGGCCAGCGTCGCGGTGGGAAGGGCAGTAAGCGTTGCCCCGGTCACACGTCAGCTTTGAGAAGGTGGGGTCGGGACAACGGTTACGAAGGGCAAGCAGGGAGTTGATATCTCCCGACATTTCAGGCATCCTTCAAGGCAGTTTCAAGCGCCTTTCACCATATCGCAAATTCTCCGTAAATGCGCCCCGCAAGGGCTTGTGGCGGTGAAATTGGTTCCATGTTCGGACAGGCTGTTCTCTCCAGATAGCGCATCGAAACTGGCGTATTTTCAACACGTTGCGCCGAACCTGGAACTGAAATCAGAACTTGGAACCGCAGTTCCATGTTCACGATCCGCCAATTCCCGCCTTCTCCATATTTTCCGTTGATGTTTCAATACCTTGGCGCATCCACCAGCTGACGGACTGCCGTCTGGCCATGTTTTCGAGGCATCACGCCCTCAATACGCTCCACAACTGCCCCAACCTGTTGTTTGCACGCCATTTTCTGCGCTCACACCAGCGCTTCTCGCGCCTACACCCCGTTTGACACACTGCAACCACCACCACCGGCCCCGGATCACCCGTTAAACCCTTGTTTTACAAAGCTCCAACTCACTTCTGCTCGCTACTGCTCGGGTCTGCTCACTTCTGCAAGTTTCACTGTCACCTCACAGGGACCGTCGGGCTATGGTGGACGCTAAGCGGCATCTGAACGACGCGCGCCTGGACGATCAGGCGGTAGAATGGTCGGCGGACGATTGGTGGCGCGGTGGGGTCCTTCGCGGGCTCGCTCGTGGACAGCTGGATCGTGTCATCCCTTGCGGGTCTTTTCCTGCCGCCTTTTCACGGCATCCCATAGGTTCTGATCAATGATGCGCAGCTCTGGCACGTCTTCGACAATCCACTCTTCCGGCGGATTGAGCCGCGCCTGCCTCCGCCCGGTCATCGGGTCCTTGATGAAGCGCTGTCGGTTCCAGACCAGGCGTCCGATATAGAGTTCGTTGTTCAGAATCCCGGTGCCACGCTTGTGATTGCCGTAGATGGTGGACGGCCCCC
>JALSJL010000087.1 GCA_026989405.1 Marinosulfonomonas sp.
GTCCAGGGTCGTCTCATCCAGTTCGATCCTGGAAAAGCTCCGGCGTTCGCCGACATAGCCCAGAATGACCCGGATATAGGTCTCGGGAACCTCTATTCCGTTGATGATGGCCGCCTGCAGGATGTTGGTTGCCGCATCGCTGCGCAGAGCGTTTTCATACTCGGCCGGGGTCAGCCCGGCCTGCTTGAGCGCAAACTCATACCCCATGCGGTCGAATTTCCCGTCCAGGCCCCGGAAGGCCTGCGTCGTCAGCAACTGGCGCTGAACCTCGGCGTCGCCGACCGACAAGCCGATACGCCGGGCTTCGTTTTCCAGAGCAGCGCCGGCCACAAGGCGTTGCAGCACCAGCCGATCAACCCCGAACTGCTGAGCCTGTGCGAGCGTGATGTTCTGCCCGGTCTGCGCCCGCAAGACCCGCAGCTCTTCGTTCAGCGCGCGGGCGTAGCGGTCGACGTCGATGTCGGTATCGCCGACTTTTCCGATCGAGGTGACGCGCCCGCCAAAATTTGTGGCGCCGAAACCGGCGAGGCCGACAATCAGAAGAACCAGAAGCGCGCCTGCGAAAAATCGCGATGCCTGCCCTTTTTTGTTTGCCATTTCGCCTTGCCCTGTCCGTTTGGTATTCGGGGTTGTTTAAGCGCGATCCGCAGGCGGGGCAAGGTCAGGCGGGAGGTTTTCGAGACGCTTGAACAGGGTCGCGATCTGGCGGGCATCGACATTGGCAAACGCGATCCGGAATTCGCGCGCGCCAAGCGGGTCGTGGGCCGGCCGAAACATGGTGCCGGGCAGCATCAGCACGCCGGCTTTCTCGACCAGAAAGGGCGCGAGATCGGCGCTGGAGGACGCGAAGGGGTGTTCGAGATAGGCGAAATAGGCGCCAAGACCCTTCAACGTCCAGCCGCGCGCCGACAGGGGGCCAAGGCTGTCTTGCACCGCCGCGCGCCGCGCCAGAACTTCCGCCCGTTCGCCGGCCAGCCATTGCCCGAGGTTCTGCAACCCCCAAAGCGCGGCCCGTTGCCCGATCTGATTGGGGCATATGGTGACGGTATCCAGGTATTTTTCGACCTCGCGCAGCCGCTCGGGGCTGGCGATGACGCTGCCGACGCGGTGCCCGGTCAGCCGGAACGCCTTGGAAAAGGAATACAACTGAATGACGGTCCGGTCCCAGTCGGGATCCTGAAAAAGCCGGTGCGGTGGTCCGGGCCGGCTGTCAAAATCGCGATAGGTCTCATCGAGAACCAGCGCAAGACCATGGGCGCGGGCGAGATCGGCAAAAGCCGCAACCAGGTCGGCCGGGTACTCGGCCCCGCCCGGGTTGTTGGGGCTGACAAGGACGATGGCCCTCGTGGCCGGCCCGATCAGCGCCCGGGCCGTGGCCGGGTCAGGTAGAAGATCATGGCCGGTTTCCAACGCAACAGTCGTGACACCGGCCATATCCAGGTGCATTTTATGATTGAAATACCATGGGGTTGGAAGCAAAACCTCATCCCCGGGTCCGGCGAGGGTCGAAAGGACCGAGGTGAAAGCCTGGTTGCAACCCGAGGTCATGGCCACCTGGTCCGGCCGGATGAGGCCGCCATAGTCCGTGCTCCAGCGTGACGCGATTTCGGCCCGCAGATCGGGCAGGCCAAGGACCGGACCGTAAAGATGGGCCGAGGTGTCGGACAGAACGATGTCGGCGATGGCCTGGCGCATGGGCAACGGTGGGGCCTGCAGGGGGGCGGCCTGGCTGACGTTGATCAGCGGGCGGTCCGCGGGAAGGCTTGCCTGTGCGATCCATTTGCGCGCTTCCATCACGGGCGGTGCGCAGGTGGCGGAAAAATTGGGGTTGGTGGGTGTGCTCATCTGCTCAATTGGTCAAGCCTGCCTGGCGCAAGCGGGTGTGCCTGCCACCCGCTGCGCGCCCAAGGTCAATCGGTGCCACGATAGGGTTCGACATATTGCAAAGCCATGTCCCATGGGAAAAATATCCAGGTATCCTGCGAGACTTCCGTGATGAAGGTCTGCACCATTGGACGCCCCTTTGGCTTGGCATAGACCGTGGCAATATGGGCCTTGGGCATCGTTGCCCGCACCACTTCCAGTGTGCGCCCGGTGTCGACAAGATCATCCACCACCAGGATACCGGTTCCGTCGCCAACCATCTCCATGTCCGGCGACTTGATCACGACAGGTTCCGTCTGGGTCTGGTGGTTGTAGGATTTCACGCTGATCGTGTCGACCATGCGGATATCCAGTTCGCGCGCCACGATCATTGCCGGGGCCATTCCGCCGCGGGTGATCGCAATGACCGCTTTCCAGGAGCCATCGCCCGGACCCTGTCCATCAAGGCGCCAGGCCAGCGCGCGCGCGTCCCGGTGCAACTGGTCCCAGCTGACATGAAAACCTTTTTCGTGGGGCAAACGGTCGGTCATCGGCTTGATCCTGTCATTTGTCGGTTGTGATGTCGGGCGCATCCACCGCTTTCATGCCAACCACGTGATAGCCGGCATCCACATGCAGAACCTCGCCCGTGACACCCGAGCCGAGGTCGCTGAGCAGATACAGCGCCGATTTGCCCACATCGTCAATCGTCACGTTGCGCCGGAGCGGCGAATTGTATTCGTTCCACTTCATGATATAGCGAAAATCGCCGATGCCGCTGGCCGCCAGCGTCTTGATCGGGCCGGCGGAAATGGCGTTGCAGCGGATGCCGTCCTTGCCGATGTCCTCGGCAATGTAACGCACGCTGGCTTCCAGCGCCGCCTTGGCCAGCCCCATGACGTTGTAATGCGGCATGATCTTTTCGGCGCCGTAATAGGTGAGCGTCAGCAGCGAGCCGCCTTCGTTCATCATTGCCACGGCACGTTGGCAGACGGCGGTGAAGGAGTAGACGGAAATGTCCATCGTCATGTTGAAATTGTCGCGGCTGGTGTCGATGTAACGGCCGCGCAATTCGTTCTTGTCGGAAAAGCCGATGGCGTGAACCACGAAATCAAGGCTGCCCCAAGCCTCTTTCAACTGGGCAAACAGTGCATCCAGCGAGGCCATGTCGGTCACATCGCACGGGATGACAAGGTCCGAGCCCAGCTTTTCGGCCAGCGGCCCGACACGTTTCTTGAGCTGATCGCCCTGATAGGAAAATGCCAGTTCCGCGCCGGCATCGGCACAGGCGCGCGCAATGCCCCAGGCGATCGAACGTTCATTGGCCAGCCCCATGATCAGCCCGCGTTTGCCAGCCATTAGATTTGTCGACATTGATTGCCCCCACGCCTGCGAATGTTTGAACCCGTTTAGGGGAAACGCCGGCTGGCATCAAGCTGATGGAATTTTCAGGAGGGTTGCAGGGCCTTGCCGGCACAGGTATGGCCATTTGCAGGCCCATGGGCACAGGTGCAAAGGCAACAGGACGACCGATGAGCGATCGAACAGGGATATTTGCCGGCGACGAGCCGCTGACGATTGCGCGCAGGTGGCTGGCAGAAGCCGAAAAAACCGAGCCAAGCGATCCGAACGCCGCGGCGCTGGCGACAGTCGACGTGGACGGCATGCCCAATATCCGAATCGTCCTGATCAAGGAAATCGATGACAAGGGGCTGATTTTCTTCACGAATTACGAGAGCCGCAAGGGTGAAGAGCTGCTGGCCAACCCGAAGGCGGCGTTGAATTTTCACTGGAAGTCTCTTGCCCGGCAGATCCGGGTGCGCGGCACCGTCGAAAAGGCCGGCGACGATATTTCCGACGCCTATTACAAGTCGCGCCCGCTTGGCAGCCGAATTGGCGCCTGGGCCTCGCAGCAATCACGCCCGCTGGCCTCGAAAGGGGCGCTTTTGAAAGCCGCCGCCAAAGCACAGGCCCGCCAGGGGCTGACGCCTGACCGGCCGCCGTATTGGGGTGGTTTCCGGATCACGCCGCTCGAGATTGAATTCTGGGCCGCCGGAGAGTTTCGCCTGCACGACCGTTTCCGCTGGACACGCGCCTCGGCGGCGCAAGACTGGCAGATCCAGCGCCTCTACCCCTGAGTCTTGCCTCGTTTCGACGGCTGGCGCCCCGACATTCGCGTATCGTGAATTGCACGCCATTGAAAATAATGGCAAAATTAATACTTGAAAGACACCCGCCAAATGGCGCAAACCTGAAGGCGGGAATGGAGCAACAACCGCCGTGTGGTGTTCATGACAGATGAAGTTGAGGGCCGGAGGGTCTCTGGACGTGTGAAGTGGTTCGACCCGGTCAAGGGGTTCGGATTCGTGGTCGCCGAAGACGGTGGCCCCGATATTCTTTTGCACGCCAATGTCTTGCGAAATTTCGGGCAGGGTTCGGTTGCCGACAATGCCGGAATTGACGTCACGGTGCAGGAAACCGCACGCGGGGTTCAGGCTGTCGAGGTGCTGGCGATCATGCCGCCGGCCCATGAGGCCGGAAGCGCCTCGAAAAGCGAGTTCGAGGGGCTCGCCCCGGGCGCCGATGACGATGTCGCGCTGGAACCCGCTCGGGTCAAATGGTTCGACAAGGGCAAGGGGTTCGGCTTTGCCAACGTGTTCGGAAATTCCGAGGATATTTTCGTTCACGTAGAGGTGTTGCGCCAGTCGGGCTTTGCCGATTTACAACCCGGCGAAGCCATTGGTATCAAGGTTGTCGAAGGCAAACGCGGAAGAATGGCATCAACGGTGACTTCATGGGATCGGGCGGCAAAAACCACATCGGGTTGATCGCGGCCTTCCTGGGGCTCATCGCGACACCTGTTGTTTCGGCGGACTGCGACCCGGACGTGCTGAAGGTCCGTGGCCCGTGGGGGCAGGCGCAGTTTTCGGTCGAGGTGGCCGACGATGCGGCCGAACGTGCCCAGGGGCTGATGAACCGCCCGTCCATGCCTAGGGCCGCGGGCATGCTTTTTGTTTACGACACACCGCAAGACGTGTCGTTCTGGATGAAAAACACACTGATCCCGCTGGACATGATTTTCGCCGACGAAACCGGCCGGGTGGTGAGCATTCACG
>JALSJL010000088.1 GCA_026989405.1 Marinosulfonomonas sp.
TCAGGGTCAGAGACCGCGGTTGCGCCGACTTGTCCTGTTCGGCCAGCCAGGCGGTGGCGGCCAAAGTCAAAGGGGCCGGTTGGCACACGGCAATGACATGCGTGTCCGGCCCGAGAAAGCGCATGAAATCGACGAGGTAAAGCGTGTAGTCCTCGATGTCGAACTTGCCTTCGCTGACGGGGATGTCGCGGGCGTTGTGCCAATCGGTGATAAAGACTTCGCAATCCGGCAGCAGGCTGGTGACCGTTGAGCGCAGCAAGGTCGCGTAATGGCCCGACATCGGCGCAACCAGAAGCACCCGGCGCGGGCGCGGTTCGCGGCCGACCGCCTTGAAATGGATCAGGTCGCCAAACGGTTTGCTGACCAGGGTTTCCACGCTCACCACATGGTCGCGCCCGTCTTCGCCAACCACCGAGGCAATGCCCCAGTCGGGTTTTGTGACCATGCGGGCGAAGGCGCGCTCGGTCACTTCGCCCCAGGCGGCGATCATCTGCGGCAGCGGGTTGGGGAACATGCCCATGACCGGGTAAGAACCGAACGCCTGCGCGGTTGCGCCCATCCACTGGTTGGTGGTTCGCATCGTTTCCATCAGGTCATATGTCGCCATGTAGCGCATGCAGCAGTCCTCCAAACCCTTCATGCAGCTCGAAACCTAACGCTTTCTAAAACGCCCGGAATTCGCTATGCTGCAACTGCACAAAGGTAGGATGGACGCGCGGCAATGACAACTGACCATTTGGACACAGTGCCCGATCCTGCGAAATTGCAGGCCAATCTGGCCCGGATCGAGGAATTGTCGCAACGGCTGATCGCTGTCCTGGGCCACAAGCGCGACGTGGATCCGGGTTTGCAGGCGCCGGGGCAGGAGTTGTTCATGAAGGCGGCCGGCGCCTACATGAACGAGGTGATGGCCAATCCGGCCAGGCTGATCGAGCACCAGGTTTCCTATTGGGGCGACATGGTGAAAAATTTCGCCGAAGCGCAACAGGTGCTGCTGCAGGGAGAAGTGCAGCCGGAGGACGGGGCCGATCCGCGCTTTTCCAGCCCGTTGTGGGATGCAAACCCGTATTTCCACCTGCTCAAACGGCAATACCAGTTGAATGAGAAAACCCTGCATGACGCGGTCGCAGAACTTGACGGTCTGGACGAAAAGGACCGCAAGCGGCTGGAGTTCTTTTCGCAGCAGATCATGAACATGTTCAACCCGGCCAATTTCCTGGGCACCAACCCCGAAGCGCTTGAACGGGCGTTGGAAACCGATGGAGAGTCGCTGGTCAAGGGGCTGGAAAACCTGGTGCGGGATCTTGAGGCCAACGACGGTGAACTGGTCGTGACACTGGCCGACAAGAATGCCTTCAAGGTCGGGGAAAACCTAGCCACCACCAAAGGGTCGGTGATCTTCCGCAACCGGATGCTGGAACTGATCCAGTATGCCCCGACCACCGAAACCGTGCACAAGACGCCCCTGATCATTTTTCCGCCCTGGATCAACAAGTTCTACATTCTTGATCTGAAAGAGAAAAACAGCCTGGTGAAGTGGATCGTCGATCAGGGCTATACGCTGTTCATGGTGTCCTGGGTGAACCCCGATGAAAGCTATGCCGATGTCGGGATGGATGACTATGTCGAAGAAGGCTACCTGACCGTTATTGACGAAGTGAAGAAGATCACCGGCGAAACCAGGGTGAACGTGGTCGGTTACTGCATTGCCGGAACGACCCTGAGCCTGACGCTGGCGCTGATGAAAAAGCGCAAGGACGCGTCGATCAAAAGCGCGACTTTCTTCACCACGCTGACGGACTTTTCCAATCCGGGTGAGGTGGAAGTGTTTCTGGCCGATGATTTCCTGTCGGCCATCGAACGGCAGGCGCAGCGCGACGGGATACTGGATTCGCTGTTCATGGCCCGCACCTTTTCTTTCCTGCGCTCGACCGATCTGGTCTACAAACCGGCGATCCGCAGTTACATGATGGGCGAAACGCCCCCCGCATTTGACCTGTTGTTCTGGAACGGGGACGGGTCCAACCTGCCGGGCCGGATGGCAGTTGAATACTTGCACTGGCTTTGCCGCGACAACCTGTTCGTGAAAGGGACGTTCCCCTTGTTGGGCGAAGAACTGTCAATTCGCGATGTCGACGTGCCGCTGTGTTCGGTGGCCTGCGAAACCGATCATATCGCCCCCTGGGCGTCCTGCTATGACGGGTTTCGGCAGAAAGGCGCGAAAAACAAGACCTTCATCCTGTCGCAAAGCGGGCATATCGCCGGCATCGTCAACCCGCCGAGCAAGAAGAAATATGGCCACTACACCAACGAAGACGTGACCTTGGGCCATGATGACTGGCGCGCTGAAGCGAAGTTCCATGAAGGATCGTGGTGGCCGCGCTGGGAAAGCTGGCTGAAAAAGCGCTCTGGCAAGATGATTCCGGCCCGTGATGTGGGCGACAAGGATCATCCAGAGCTTTGCCCGGCCCCAGGAACCTATGTTCTTGCGGCATCAAGGCACGGAAAATAAACAGTTTTGCAAAATTATGCTGCGGTGCAGCAAAAAACACTTGAAATGCCGCATTGCAGAGAGCATATAGGCTCCAGACGCGAGAACACGGGAATTGACCCGATCAGCGCGAGGAGATGAACGATGGCTAAAGCACAAGATTTCACCCAGGATTACACCAAGGTCATGAAAGACATGATGGGTGCCTTCCCGGTCGACCTGACCGTTTTCGAGAACGCCTTCAAAGCGCAGGCCGCTTTTGGCGAGAAGCTTTCAAAGGTTGCTCTGGAAGCTGCCGAGAAATCCACCGAGATTTCCAGCAAGTGGACCAAGGAAACCATCAACCGGGCCGCAGACGTGACCAAGGTCAAGGCCGATCCGGCTGACTACACCAAGGCGGTGACGGATTTCGCGTCGGCCCAGGCCGAATTGGCCGCGGAACAGCTGGCTGCATTTGCCGAGGTCGCCAAGAAGGTCCAGATGGAAACGGCTGAGCTGCTTCAGGCCGCCGGCAAGGACATCAGCGAAGATGCGACTGCTGCCGTCAAGAAAGCAACTTCCGACATGACGGCTGCTGCCAAGAAAGCTGCCGCTGCTGCGAAGTAAGCGGATACGGAACTGCCAATAACCTCCCTGTTGGTATGACTGTAGGGGCGGGCCTTGTGCTCGCCCTTTCTTTTTTTGCGACTGTGGCCTAGTCTTTGCTGCGACGCCGCAACCAAGGGGGGTGCCCGTGTCAGACAAACCAGAGCCGCTGCTGATCAAGCGCTATGCCAGCCGTCGGCTGTACAACACCGAATCCAGCGATTATGTGACGCTCGACGACATTGCCGGGTTCATTCGTGCCGGTCGCGATGTGAAGATCGTCGACCTGAAAAGCGGTGATGACCTGACTCGTCAATATCTGCTCCAGATCATTGCCGAACATGAGGGCAAGGGCGAAAGCGTTTTGCCGATCGCCGTGCTGAATGACCTGGTGCGCAGCTACACCAGTGAAGTGCAGTCGGTCGTGCCGCAGTTTCTGGCGATGTCATTTGAGGCATTGCGCGAGGGCCAGTCAAAACTGATGGAAAACATGGCCAGCCCTTTGGCGACCGTGCCCGGACTTGAAGCGCTGCAGGCGCAGCAAAAGGCATTTCTGAAAGCGATGACGGGCGGAATGGTCAACTGGTCTGCCCCGGCTCCCGAGGAAGAACGCGACCAATCGCCAGAGCGCACCGACGATCTTGACGAGATCAAGCAACAACTCGCCGAACTTCAGGCAAAGCTCGCCAGGCTTTGAAGCGCGCCGCCAGTTGAAGCAGCAGAAGCCTCCGGCGGGGATATTTGGAGCGAAAAAGAATGAGCTTTGGGGGTTCCAGGTTTGGAGTTTGTGCCGCCAGGGGGGCCGATGCCTGACAAGTCGCACAAGATAACCCTCTGGGGAATTGAGGTTTTCATTGCCGCTGCGCAGGATCAGTCAATTTCCGCCGCCGCGCGCCGGCTGGGGGCCAGCCCCTCTGCAATCAGCCAGCAACTGACCAATCTTGAAGACGCGGTGGGGGCCGTTCTTTTGAACCGACGCGAGCGCCCAGTCAGGCTGACGCCTGCGGGCGAGGCCTTTCGCAGGCGTGCCCAGACCATCCTGAATGAAGCCGCGCAAGCACAGGCCGAACTGGCGCGGATCGATCATCAGGTTCTGACCCAGCTGCGCCTTGGCGTGATCGAGGACTTTGACAGCGGCGTGACCCCGGCGTTGCTGTCGCGGCTGGCCGAGGGAAATGCCTCGACCCAATTTCTTCTGGAAACCGGCGCGAGCCACCGGTTGTTCGACCAATTGGAGAGTCGGGCGCTGGATGTTGTGGTGGCAACCGACATGGGCGCGGGCGCGGACTGGATGGAAGTGTTTCCGTTGATGGAAGAGCCCTTCGTGGCTGTTGCGCCCAAAGGGGCGACTGACGCCGATGATGCCGCGCGCGTACTGCTTTCCATGCCGTTGATCCGCTACACCACGCGCCACCATATGGGGCGGGTGATCGCTGACCACCTGGTTCGCCAGAATATCGTTCTGGATCATCGTTTCGAACTGGACAGTTACCATGCGATTCTTGCCATGGTGGCCGATGGGGCCGGTTGGACGATCCTGACGCCGATGGGGGTGACCCATGCGAAGCGGTTTTGCGATCAGGTCGATATGATGCCGCTGCCGGCAGGTGTCCTGTCGCGGTCGATATCGGTGTTCGCACGGCGTGGCATACTTGGCGAAATGCCAACGACGATTGCCGAGAATCTTCGCGACTTGCTGGGCGCGCGCATCATTGCGCCACAGGTGCGACGCCTGCCGTGGCTTGAGGGCAAATTGCGCATCCTGTGAAAGAGCGTCGTCAGGTGCCGAACGCCAACTGGCCATCCATGACATCGGCCGCCGCACCGACCAGAGCATCGGCGATGAAATCCAGCTCATCGGTTTTCAGCCGGGCCGGAAGCCTTGTGTCGCAGGCGCGCATCAACATGTGTCGGGTTTTCGGAAGATCCGGCTGTGGCCCCAGAAACTTCCAGTTCCAGAAGGCGCGCGCGTTGTCTTGGGTCAGCCCGAAAATCTGCACGCTGACGCCCCGCCGGGATGCCGCTTCGGTAAATTGTGCGGCCTGCAAGTCATCCATGCCCGCCAGGTTGAACTGGATCGAGTCGGGTGCCCGGCGCTCCGGCGGCAGCGGCGGCGGCACTGAGAGCCAGGGGGATTGGTCAAGTTGTCTTGCAACATGATCGTGATTGCGCAGACCGTCGCGCACCCGGCGGGGCAATTGCGCCAATTGCGGGCGCACCAGCGCCGCCGTCAGGTTGTGCATGCGGGTGTTGTAGAGCGGCAGCTTGTTCTGCCAGCGGGAAAATGCGTCCTGCAGCACCGGGTGCTTTTTCCAGTTGTGCTCGTAGGCGCCTGACATGATCACGGCGCGCGCCGCCAGGTCGGCGTCATCGGTGATCAGGATGCCTCCCTCGCCGGAATTCACCATCTTGTAGGATTGAAAGGAAAAGCAGCCAACGCGCCCAAGCGTGCCGATATTGCGACCGCGCCATGTGGTGCCAAGCGAATGCGCCGCGTCTTCCACCACCGGAATGCCGCGCGCATCGGCCAGCGCCATGATGGCATCCATGTCCGAGGTGTGGCCGCGCATGTGGCTGATCATCACCGCGTCGATCGTGGCATCCAGTTTGGTTTCGAAATCGTCCATGTCGATGCGGTAGTTCTCACCGACCTCGACCAGAACCGGAACACAGTCGGCGTGCACGATGGATGACGGCACCGCCGCAAAGGTGAAAGCCGGCACAAGAACGCGCGCGCCGCGCGGCAGGCCGAGCGCCTTCAGCGACAAGAACAGCGCGGCCGAACACGAGGCGACGGCCAGGGCGTATTTCGCGCCCATGAGCTCGGCAAATTCGCGTTCCAGCAAGGCGACCGGCGCATCTTCAGAGGTGTAACGGAAAAGGTCGCCAGATTGCAGGAGCCGCTCGATTTCCACTTTGGCGTCGGCGGGGATGGGTTCGGCGTCATAGACATTGGGAGCGAGGACCATGTTTCACCTTTTCCGAATGAAGTATTCGAAAAAACTGTAAAGCGGTCATCGGCAAATGGCGAGCGGTTTTCTGTGAGCGCCGGAAAGTTGCGGTTTTCAGCGGATAACCTGGGGGCGAAACTGGATCTTTCGGCGTTTTTCTTGCGGCAGGTGACGGTTGAGGTGACGGTTTATCAACCCGAAAACACCGATCACGCTGAAAGTAAGAAGGATGAAGTAGCCGGCCAGTATCGGGTAGGGGATGAAGGGGTTGAATGTTTTGTCCGCGAAATAGCTGGCGTAGTAAAGCGCATCGCCCTTCTGTTGCCAGGCCGGAAAGCCCGAGAAGAAAACAAGCGTCGTGGCATGGAACATGAAAATGGCTTCGTTGGTGTAGGCAGGCCATGCCAGACGCAGCATTGTGGGCCAGATGATCCGCTTGAACCGGTTCCAGCCGGTCATGCCATAGGCGTTCGCCGCCTCGACATCGCCCTTGGGCACGGCGCGAAGTGCTCCGTAGAAAATTTCACCCGTGTAGGCGGCGGTGTTCAGGAACAACACGATCACCGCCCCCAGCCACGCACGGGTGAGCCAGCGGGTTTCGGCGGTGATTTCGACAAACCCGAGATTGATGTCGATACCGATCTTTGGCAGCAGAACGAAGGCTTCGTAGAACAGGAAAAACTGGATGAACAAGGGCGATCCGCGAAACAGGAAGATGAACCATTCGGCGGGTTTCCGGATCCACCAGCGGTTGGCGTTCTTGGCAACCGCCAGCCCGGTTGCCAGAAAAAAGCCGAAAAAGAGCGCGATGACCCCGAAATACAGGTTCCAGATCAGGCCCGAGCCGATCAGGGTAAACTGTTCGCACAGCGTAAAGTCCGAACGCGGCAACAAACGCTCGCCAATGCCGATAGAGCGCAGGCCGTAGTCCTGAATTGTCTGCAGACAGCTCATGCGGGGGCCCGTCTTTGTCTTTCGCCACCGATGGTCGCCTGACCATGCGAAAGCCGTTTGGTCAGCCGGCCCAGCACGATCTCGGACAGCCGGGTCAGGCTGAGGTAAAACACCAGAAGTGCAAGAAAATACCACAAACGCCAATCGGGGTGCGGATAGGAATAGGCACTGGTCTTGGAACCGCCCAGTTCCCGGGCCCAGTAGACAATATCTTCGACCCCCAAAAGGAAAAGCAGCGGGGTGGCCTTGATCAGGATCATCCAGAGGTTGGAAAGCCCCGGCAGCGCATAGAGCCACATTTGCGGAACAAGGATGCGCCAGAAGGTCTGGCGGCGTGACATTCCGTAGGCTTCGGCGGTCTCCAGCTGATTTTTCGGAACAGCCCGCATAGCTCCGTACAGAACATTTGCGGCGAAGGCCCCGAAAACGATGGCAAATGTGAGCACCGCTATCAGAAACCCGTAGGTTTCGTGCACCCATTGTGGCGACGAGGACAGCGGCAACTTGGCCTGGGGGCAGACGACGAAGTCATTGCCCTGCCGAACGGGCATGTCCCAGTCCGGGCATTTGATCTTGTGGCGGAGATATTCGAATGCCTGGTCCAACGCGATCACGAAAAACAGGAAAAAGGCAATGTCCGGCACACCACGCACAATGGCGGTATAGGACTTTCCGAACCAACGAAGCGGAAGAAAGCGCGATCTGGCAGCCATTGCCCCGGCAAAACCGAACAAAAGCGCCGCGGGTGCTGTGACCAGCAAAAGGACCATCACAGTGATGAAAGAGCCATAGAACGCCATATGCTTGCCGGTTGTCAGGTAACAGGCAAGCCACTTTGCGCCATCGAGGCTG
Organism: Marinosulfonomonas sp.; assembly: GCA_026989405.1. GTDB lineage: Bacteria > Pseudomonadota > Alphaproteobacteria > Rhodobacterales > Rhodobacteraceae > JAJRUE01. The sequence goes on from JALSJL010000088.1 coordinate 7,834, forward strand.
GAGGGGTCAGAGCAAAAAGAGAACATTTCATGCGGCGGGGCCGATCGGGCGGCCCCGCCGATGTCAGATCAGAAGGTGGCGGCGTCGTCGCCAAACCATTTCTTGATCAGTGCATTCAGCGTTCCGTCGGCCTTCATCGAGGCAATGGCCTCATCGAATTTGGCCTTCAACTCGCTATCGCTTTCGCGGATGCCCATGCCGACGCCGCCGCCAATGGAAACTTCGCTGACGATCACAAGCTCCCCATTGCTTTCATCGACGATCGGCTTGAGGAAATCTCCGTCGGCCAGCACGGCATCTGCCTCGCCATTCTTGACGGCCGCGATGGTCTCATCCGGGGTTGCGAACTCAACCAGGGTGGCGCCACTGTCAGCCACGAAAGCGGACTGGATCGTGTTGGTCTGCGCCGCGATAACACCGCCCTTGATGTCGGCATCAGCCGACGTGGCAACGTAGTATGATGGCGATGGCGGGATGTATTCCTGGGTGAAATCAATGACTTCGTCGCGTTCATCCGTGATCGACATGCCTGCGATGATGGTGTCGTAGTTGCCCGAGACGAGGTTCGGGATGATGGAATCCCACTCGTTTGTGACCCATTCGCAGGTCAGTTCCGCACGTTTGCACAGCTCATCGCCCAGCTCCCGTTCGAACCCGTCAACCTCACCGCTGTCGTTGATGAAGTTGTACGGAGGGTAGGCGCCTTCCGTGCCCATGCGCACGGTTGAGCTATGGCTTGCCGCCAGAGCCATGCCCGCAGAGACTGCCAGAGCGGCAGATAGCATCAGGATCTTTTTCATGTTTTCACTCCCTAGTTTCAACGCTTGGTTCACGCCGCAACAGTCGCGCTAAGAAACTGTTGCAGCCGTTCTGTTCCGGGCCGGACAAGAATGTCGCCTGGTGGGCCCTGTTCTTCCACCTTCCCGAGATGCAGAAACACGACATGGTCCGAAACATCTCCGGCCAGCCGCATATCGTGGGTCACAAGAATCATGGTGCGCCCTTCGGTCGCCAGGTCCTTGATCACCTTGACCACTTCCTGCTCCAACTCGGGGTCGAGGGCGGAAGTGGGTTCATCAAACAGCAATGCCTTCGGCTCCATGCACAAAGCGCGCGCGATCGCTGCGCGTTGCTGTTGGCCGCCCGATAGCTGGGCGGGCCAGGCATCGGCCTTGTCGCCTATTCCGACCTTGTCCAGGTAGGCCCGTGCGGATTGCTCGACTTCTGCCTTGTCGCGGCCGAGCACCGTGACCGGCGCTTCCATCACGTTTTGCAGTATCGTCATGTGCGACCAAAGATTGAACTGCTGGAAAACCATCGACAGATTGGTGCGGATGCGCGTGACCTGCTCGGGGTCGGCTGGATGCCGGCCATGGCCCGACCCGCGCCATTTGATGGGCTCGCCTTCAAACAGGATTTCGCCCTGCTGGCTGTCTTCCAGCAAATTGGCACAACGCAACAGCGTCGATTTGCCTGAACCCGAGGATCCGATCAGCGAAACCACATGGCCGCGCGGCGCCACCAGGTCAACGCCCTTGAGCACTTCCAGTTCGCCATAGGCCTTGTGGAGATCGCGGATCTCGATGACGGGTGTCTGTGTTTCGGTCACGTGGGCAGCTTTTATTGTTGTCGGACCCGAGTAGGGCCGAATTTCCACGCAATTGCAACGCCCAATGCGGCTTTTGGCGTCCAGAAGCGGCAATACGGTTTTTCGGCGGGGCACAATTTCATGATGGCTTCGGCGCAGGCATCGACAAGTAGTCGTCAGGGCTGATCGCCACGATGCCCCGCAGCCCCAGCATCTTGCGGTGATTGGGGCTCAGATGATCCACGGCCTCGCAAAAGGCCGAAAACAGTGCGGTCGCGTCGCGGCCCCTGGCGCAGATCAGCGGAAGCCCCGGTGTGGGCCGGGTTTGCCCGATGACCCTGAGATTGTTGGCAAACCCGTCGTGGGTCTGGATCAGGCGCCAACTGACCGCGTCAATCGCCGCGATATCCGCCCGGCCGGACGCGACAGCGCAGGCGCTTTCGCGATGGCTGCCGCTGATCATGGTCTTGCGAAAGGTGAACCCCAGCTGACGCGCATGCAGTTGCGGCGCGATCCAGCCCGATTGCGACAGGGTATCGTTCAGGGCAAATGTCCGTTCGGCGTAGTGCGCCAACTCGGACATGTCATCGTGGCGGACGACAAAAACAGAGTGGTAATGGCCCGCCGGCGTGTGCGCCAGGCCATAGTCCGGCACCCCGACAAGCTGAACCTTTCCGTGCAATCTGGTTCGGTAGGGAAATCCGCAGGTTTGCGACATCAGCAGATCGGGGCTTTGCCAGACGTCCCAAACCGGCGTTGCACGATCAAGGGTTTGGGGGCCATAGCCCAGAGCCTGCCGGATGCCGGCCCAAAGCGTGTCATTGGCGGCCGCGATTTCCGGCCGGTCATACATCGGCAGAGAGGCGATCACCCCATCCGCGCCTCAACCCGCCGGCGCAGGATGTTGCTGTCGCGATCGTTGATCCCGAGAAGGTCGGCGGTCAGCCGCAACAAGGCGTTTTCCTCGCGTTCGCGCACGCCGTCGGCCAGAACGATTTCCCACAGTGCTTCAACGACGGCCGCGCGTTCATCATGGGGCACGGCTTCCTTGATGGCGCGGGTGAAACGCACGGTGTCGGGGGCTTCGGCTTCCAGCATTTCGGCTTCGCGGCGCAGGGCGTCTGCTGCGGAGGCGTCAAGATCGTAGCGGGTCGTGATGATTTTCGTGATCTGGTCGATTTCCTCGGCCGCATAGTCCCCGTCACTACGCGCAATGCGCACAAGCAGGGCCGTCAGCGCCAGGCGCGCGTCAGTTTCGGCGAGCGGTTGTGGGGTCTGGTCGAACAGGCGCGATATCAAGTCTTTGAACATGGGGTTCCATATAGGGCTGATGCGGGTGTTGGCATAGAGGTTTCATGCCTTGCGGCGGTCAGACCAGTCTAGACATGTCTTTTGCCGCACGAATGAAGTCTTCGAACAAGGGGTGCGGATCAAACGGTTTTGATTTCAGTTCGGGGTGAAACTGCACGCCGATGAACCACGGGTGATCCTGCCATTCAACGATCTCGGGCAGACGGCCGTCCGGCGACATTCCGGAAAAGACCAGACCTTCCCTTTCAAGCTGCGCGCGATACTTGTTGTCCACTTCGTAGCGGTGGCGGTGGCGTTCTTCTATTTCGGTCGTTCCATAGATGTCAGCAACCTTTGAACCGTCTTTCAGCACTGCGGTATAGGCGCCAAGGCGCATGGTGCCGCCCTTGTCGTCGTCGACCTTGCGGTTGACGGTGGCATTGCCCTGGACCCATTCTTTCAGGTGGTAAACCACTGGCGTAAAGCGTTTTTCTCCGGACTCATGGTCAAACTCCTCGCTGCCGGCATCCGGCAGGCCGGCCAGATTGCGCGCCGCTTCGATCACCGCCATCTGCATTCCGAGACAAATGCCAAGATAGGGGATGCCCTTTTCGCGGGCGAACTGGGCCGCCTTGATCTTGCCCTCGGTGCCACGTTCGCCGAACCCGCCGGGCACAAGGATCGCGTGGAAACGCTGAAGACGCGAAGAGGGGTCATCGCTTTCGAAAATCTCGGCGTCCACCCAGTCGACCTTTACCCGCACCCGGTTGGCCATGCCACCATGTGTCAGCGCCTCGGCGATGGATTTGTAGGCATCCTCCAACTGGGTGTATTTGCCCACGATCGCGATGCGCACTTCGCCCTCGGCGTTGTGAATGCGGTCTTCGACCTCGACCCAGCGTGTCATGTCGGGCTGCGGGGCGTCGGAAATGCCAAAGGCGTCCAGCACCGCCTGATCCAGCCCGACCTTGTGGTAGGCCAGCGGCGCTTCGTAGATCGATTTCAGGTCGTAGGCCGGGATGACGGCTTCGGTCCGCACGTTGCAGAACAGGGCGATCTTGTCGCGTTCCTTGTCCGGTATCTTGTGCTCGGAGCGGCACACCAGCACATCGGGGGCCAACCCGATCGAGCGCAGTTCCTTGACCGAGTGCTGGGTCGGCTTGGTTTTCAGTTCGCCGGAAGCCGCGAGGTAGGGCAGCAACGTCAGATGGAGGAACACGCACTGCCCGCGCGGCTGTTCCTGTGCAAACTGGCGGATCGCCTCGAAGAACGGCAGGCCCTCGATATCGCCGACGGTGCCGCCGATCTCGCAGAGCATGAAATCGACCTCATCTTCACCGATGTGGATGAAGTCCTTGATTTCATTGGTAACGTGCGGGATGACCTGGATCGTCTTGCCCAGGTAGTCACCCCGGCGCTCCTTTTCCAGAACGGTTGAATAGATCCGCCCGGAGGAAACGCTGTCGGTGGCCCGTGCGGCGACACCGGTAAAACGTTCGTAGTGGCCCAGGTCAAGGTCGGTTTCGGCCCCGTCATCGGTCACAAAGACTTCACCGTGTTCAAATGGACTCATCGTTCCCGGGTCAACATTGAGGTAAGGGTCAAGTTTGCGCAGCCGCACACTGTAGCCGCGCGCTTGCAGGATTGCCCCCAGCGCGGCTGATGTCAGGCCTTTTCCAAGCGAAGATACAACCCCGCCAGTGATGAAAATGAAACGAGCCATGCGATGGAAGTCTCCCGCGAAAAGGTCATAAAACGCTGCGAAAAGCTGCCCGACGGACCGCCTCATCACGGGATTTGAGAGGTAACAGATTCGCAAGTAGGGCGCAACCGGACCGCAACATGATGCGGCGCGATTTTCCGGACCGACAAGAAATTGTGCTGATGTGCTCTCGGCGCTCCCTGCGGGCGCTTCTCGAGGGATCAGGCAGGAAAGCGGTTGGCCGCCCTGTCCATGGTGCTGCCGTTCGGCGTCAGTCGGTGTCAGTCGGCGCGAGGTTGCTCGAGCGGGGCGTCGCCCGCGCCAGGGGGCAGAAGGTCGCTGGCATCGGGGATTGCCGGTGTTTCGATGGCCACGGGCTGTTCGCCCAGACGATCAACCACCGAGCCAGTCGCCGATTCGCGCGCAGCGAGCACCGTCAGCGTGATCGAGGTTCCGATGAACGCGATGGCAAACAGCCAGGTCAGCTTGCCCAGGGCGGTCGCCGCGGCCCGCGAAGACACCGCCCCACCGCCGCCGCCCATGCCAAGGCCGCCACCCTCGGAACGCTGCAGCAGCACAATGCCGATCAGGCAAAGCGCGAGGATCAGGTGGATGACAAGTATGACGTTTTCCATGGCGGGCCCATGCTGTTTGAACGGGCTGTATCTAGAGCCTCACAAACCTCGCCGCAACCCCTGATGCGCAAAGCGTTTCATTCATCGGCATCATCCACGTCATATTGGCCGGAAATTGCGCGGCGCACAAAGCTCCAGGACAGGCCAATTCCGAGAATCAGCGACAGCGCCAGGATGCCCATCCAGATATTCAGGTCGGAATTGTCCAGCGACAGCACGCCTTTATCCCACAAGACCCAAACCAGCGCAGCAAATACCGCAAGCACGAGCGCCATGCCAAACCCGCCGATCGAGCGCAGCGTTGCGCGCAGGTAAACCACATAACCGATGAACAACAACAGCCCCAAGAATATTGCCAGAGGCAACTGTGTGCTGAAGTTGTCCACGACCCATCGGCTGAAGTTCCAGCGGGTCGGGTTGAATGTCGCGGCGATCAGGATGAAGGCAAACATCCAACGAACCAGAAATCCCATGCCAATACCTCTGTCAGTTGGCCTGTGGCAGATAACGCGATTGCCATATTGTCCGGTTCTGTCCGGTCCTTCAATCAAATAGCAGTTCCATCGCGGCCAATGTGCCGCTATACGCCTTTCGGGTTTTCCGTAGTTTCGAGGTTCGAATGGCCAACGTTGTCGTCGTGGGCGCCCAATGGGGCGACGAAGGAAAGGGCAAGCTGGTTGACTGGCTTTCCGAGCGCGCCGACGTGGTCGCGCGTTTTCAGGGGGGGCACAATGCCGGCCATACGCTGGTGATCGATGGCGAGGTGTTCAAGCTGCATGCCCTGCCGTCCGGGGTGGTGCGGGGCGGCAAACTGTCGGTGATTGGCAACGGGGTGGTGCTTGATCCGTGGCACCTGCTGGACGAGATTGACGCGATCCGGGCGCAGGGTGTGTCGATCACCCCTGAAAACCTGCTGATTGCCGAGAACACGCCGCTGATCCTGCCCATTCACGGTGAGCTTGACCGGGCCCGCGAGGCACAGAATGCGGTTGCAAAGATCGGCACGACGGGGCGCGGGATTGGCCCGGCCTATGAAGACAAGGTCGGGCGACGCTCGATCAGGGTGGCTGACCTCGGCGACAACGCAACGCTCGAATTGCGGCTCGACAGGGCGTTGGTTCACCACGATGCGCTGCGCAGGGGGCTCGGGCTGAAGCCGGTAGACCGGGCGGCCTTGCTGGCGGCGCTCAAGGAAATTGCGCCAAGGATACTGGAATATGCGGCGCCGGTCTGGAAAATTCTGAACGATGCCCGAAAACGCGGCAAGCGGATATTGTTCGAGGGCGCGCAAGGCGCCCTGCTCGATATCGACTTCGGGACCTATCCGTTTGTGACGTCATCAAATGTGATCGCGGGCCAGGCGGCAACCGGAACAGGGTTGGGCCCCGGCGCCATCGATTTTGTTCTGGGCATCGTCAAGGCCTATACGACGCGCGTCGGAGAGGGGCCGTTTCCAACCGAACTGGACGATGAGCATGGCCAGCGTCTGGGCGAACGCGGCCATGAATTTGGCACGACCACCGGGCGCAAGCGGCGGTGCGGCTGGTTTGATGCGGTTCTGGTGCGCCAGACCTGCGCGACCTCGGGGGTGAACGGAATTGCGCTGACCAAACTCGACGTGCTTGACGGGTTTGACGAACTGAAGATCTGTGTCGCCTATGAACTGGATGGCAAGCGCCTTGATCATCTGCCGACGGCGGCTGATCAGCAGGCGCGCTGCGTGCCCGTCTACGAAACCATTTCCGGCTGGAGCGAAAGCACGGAAGGCGCGCGCAGCTGGGCGGACCTGCCTGCCAATGCCATCAAGTATGTGCGCCGGATCGAAGAACTGATCGACTGCCCCGCGGCGCTGGTGTCAACCTCGCCCGAGCGCGAGGACACCATTCTTGTCACAGATCCATTTGTCGACTGATGGCCCTGTCTTACAAATCCCGCCGCCGTTGGTCTCTGGTCATCCTGCTGATCGGACTGCCGATTTACATCGTGGTTTCGATTTCGCTGGTCAATCTGGCGGGCCGGTTTTTTGGCCGGCCGGTGTTCTTGTTGGAAATGGCGATCTACGTCATCCTCGGGATCGCCTGGATCTTGCCGTTCAAGTCAGTGTTTCTGGGCGTCGGGCAGGCGGACCCGGATGCAGGCGCGGATGAGCCGGACAAGGAAAAAGAGGAGCCGTAGCTCCTCTTTTGCTCTTCTGGTCGTGTCCCTCGGTATGTCTGCTATTCGCCGACGGCCAGTTGTTGTGGCTTGAAACGTGTCGATTCGGCGATCGTGAACTGGCCACGCTGGATTTTCTTGATCTTGCCGCGGCGCAGAAGCAACCCGAATGAACGCAAGATCTCTTCGCGGCTGTATTCCTCATCGTTTTTCATCGCGGTCACGGCCTTCATGATCTGGGGGCGCGAAAAGTGATCGTGGCCCTCGACAAATGACATGTATGCGGCGGCCGCCTCAAGCAGGTCGGGCAGGTCATGGGCGCCCAGTTCCGATGCGAATTTTGCAAAGGACTCGGGTTCGACAAAGATGTTGTCATTCGGCCCGTCGCCCTGGTTTGCCTCATCCTCCGCAAGCGCGAGATTGTCGCGGCTGATCCGGCGCGGGCGCACGGCGGCACCGTCCGAAGCGGGCGGCTGGGCCGAAGCCTCTGCCTCATCGACGCGCTGTTCGCTGACAAGAACCAGCGGTGCGACGCGGCGCTTCTTCCTGGTCGAATCCTCGGCCGGGCGCTTGGGGCGCACCACCTGGGCCAGATCCTTGCGGTACTGGTCCATTTCCTTGGCTTCATCGTCCTTGCGAATGCGCGACAACAGCTTGTCGGCGCGGGTTGCGGCAACCGCGGCCTTGAGATGGGCAATCGCCGAACGGCGGCGCGTGCCCTCGGTTTCTTCCATTTCCGAGTTGGTCACATCCAGGATGCGCGAAACACTTTCGGCGTTTTCCTCGATGTCCTGGTTTTCCAGAAGCGCGCGGCCTTCCTTTTCGGCCCGCGTTTCGGCTTCCGCCTTGCGTTGCACAGCCTCGAGGGTTGCCATCAGTTCGGCTTCATCTTCGGGCGACAGACCGGTGTCCGCTTCCTGTGTCGCGGTGTCATCTCCATCGGGCTGGGACAACGCTTCGGAAATGGCCGCAAGGTCCGGCTCATCCGCGTCAGAGTCGGATTGAGCCTGGTCATCCTGCTTGTATTCCTGCAGGCTGCCGCTTTCGACGGCGTTCTCGAAATCTTCGCGGCGCATCTTCACGACACGTGCGATTGCCGGCGCATCCGGGTCAGCGACATCCGCGTCAGACCAGTCATCGCCGTCTGCGTCCTGAGGCGCAGTTTCTGCCGGCGCCATGAAATCAGCGGCGCCTTGTTCGGTTTCTGCCGGGGCCGATTCCTCGGTTTCCTGTTCGGCGGGCTGATCCTGGGCTTCGGACAGGTCCGGCCCGTCCTGATACGCGGACATGTCGTCCCTTGTGGCGGTTTCGCCGAATTCGGGCTGCTCTTCGGGGGCTTGATTTTCGGGCTGCGGCTCTTCGGCTGTTTCCAGCGCGGGGCCCTCATCATCCATGTGGGCGGGTGCTTGTGAAACTTCGGCCTCACCCTGTTCCTGCGGGCCGGTGTCGACCGGCTCATCCAGGGTTTCCGTCAGGTGAGCCTCGGAACCGTCCTCGTCGCTGGCCGTTTCGGAAATATCGTCGAACACCGTGGAAATCGGCGCTGTGGTGAAGGCTTGGTCTGCATATTCATCTTCGACATAGTCGTCGGGCTGATCGGCCGGGGCACTGGCATCGGCGGTCGCTGCGCGAATACGGGCGAGCTTTTCGGCGACGCTCTCGGCGGAGTCTGCCGAAATGGTCTCGGCTTCGGTGTATTCGGGCTCGGCATACTCCGGCTCGGCGGGTGCGGGCTCTGCGGCCTGTGCAGGCTCCGAAACATCGGCGCGATCGGTGGCAGGCCGAGCGGCTTCACTTGCCGGCGCGGCGGGTGCCGATGAGGCTGCGATTGCGGCGGCGGCCTTGGCCGGGGCTTCATTGACCCGCGAGGTCGGTTTTTGTTGTTCGGGCCGGGTGTCCTGCGGCTGGTCTGCGTCAAGTTGACGAAGGACGACGCTGTTGTCGCCAACCCTGGCCTCGACGCGCTGCTGGACCTCGCGTTCGGCAATACGGTGCAGCATCTCGGCGTCCGGCGTTGGCGGTTCGGCGCCGAAGTAGCGATCTTCTGCGGCGAGATCGCGAAAATACTCGGCAATACTGCGCATCGTGGAGAACGGGTCGTCAAACCCTTCCAGCGTGCAGGAGAACGTGCCGTATGAAACGGTCAGAATTTTACTCGGCCCCATCATTTTTCTTTCGCTTTCTCCCCCGATCCAGCAAGGACTTGTTTACCATCCAATGGTTCGCAAATAGGAACGAACCTGGGAAAAGCCCGTGGTAATATTGGGGTCAGATTGTGGAATGTTTCCAATCCGGTTGGGAATTGTGGCATGGTTAATATCATTGTTCAGACACTTGACTGCGTAACCCTTGTTGGTGCGGGCCCTGTGTTGCAGGACCAGATTGACGAGGCGACGCGTCTGGCGCCATACCTTGTCGCCGCAGATGGTGGGGCGGAAATGTTGCTAAAGTATGGCAAGACCCCCAAAAAAGTCATCGGCGATTTTGATTCAATAGATAAGGGAATTTTGCAGAAAATTCCAGTTGGTGACCGGCATCATGTCGCCGAGCAGGATTCGACGGATTTTGAAAAATGCCTTGCGCGCATCCGGGCACCGCTTGTTCTGGGCGTCGGTTTTCTTGGCGCCCGGCTGGATCACCAGCTTGCTGCAATGAATGCACTGGTGCGCAACCCGGCCGGGCCGTGTGTTCTGATCGGTGAGGATGACATCCTGTTTCATGTGCCTGGCGACATTGCACTGGCGCTTGAACCGGGCAGCCGATTGTCCCTGTTTCCGCTGGGTCCGACGGGTGGCAGGTCAAGGGGGCTTGCGTGGCCGATCGACGGGCTGGAGCTTTCCCCGGTCGGGCAGATCGGAACGTCAAACCGTGTCCTGGAGGGTGATGTGAGGTTGTCTTTCGACCGGCCGGGCATGCTGGTCATTGTGCCGCGGGTGGCGCTTGGTGCGGTGGTGCGGTCTCTGGCCCCGGGTGCGCACGCCAGGTGACATGCAGCCCGGCGACCACGGTGGTCGGAATGCCAAATGGCGCCACCCTGCCGGGCGGGTTGTGACAGATCAGCCAGCCGATCAGGGTGGCGAAGGGAATTGCAAGCGATTGCGTTGGCGCGAGCGTGGCGCATGTTTCTGTCCCGGCCCCGGACAGGGCCGGGACAGGCCTCCGGCGGGGATATTTGACCGAGAAAGAAACGCTCAGCAGTTGGGCACGTTGACCGCCAGTCCGCCAAGCGAGGTTTCCTTGTAATGCGTGTTCATGTCCCGCCCGGTCTGGCGCATGGTTTCTATCGCGGCATCAAGCGGAACCAGGTGCTGGCCGTCACCGCGCATGGCCAGCGACGCGGCCGATACCGCTTTGATCGCGCCAAGGGCGTTGCGCTCGATGCAGGGCACCTGGACAAGCCCCTTTATCGGGTCGCAGGTCATTCCCAGGTGGTGTTCGAGCGCGATTTCCGCGGCGTTTTCGACCTGTTCGGGTGATCCGCCCAAGACCGCAGCAAGCCCGGCCGCCGCCATCGCCGAGGCCGAGCCGACTTCGGCCTGGCAGCCGCATTCGGCGCCGGAGATCGAAGCATTGTGCTTGATCAGGCCGCCGATTGCCGCAGCCGTGAGTAGGAATTCACCCACCCTGGATTTGCCCGCGCCCGGCGCATGGTCGAGCCAATAGCGGATCGTGGCCGGAATCACGCCCGCCGCGCCATTTGTGGGCGCCGTGACGACCCGGCCGCCGGCGGCGTTTTCTTCGTTCACCGCCATGGCGTAGACGCCGATCCAGTCGTTGATTGTGTGCGGGGCATTCAGGTTCATGCCGCGTTCGGCCAGCAGGGCCTGATGAATGGCTTTGGCCCTGCGGCGCACGCCCAGGCCGCCGGGCAGCGTGCCCTCGCTGTCCAGGCCGGTTGCGATACAGGTATCCATGACATCCCAGATATGGGTCAGGCCCCGATCAAGGTCTGTGGGCTTCATTCTTGTCAGTTCGTTCGCGCGTTTGAGCCCGGCTATGGATGTGCCCTCACGGGCGCACATGTCCAGCATTTCGCGGGCCGAATGAAATGGGAATGGGACCGGCGCACCCTGGTTCTTGTCAAGCCCTGCGGCAAGCTCGGCCTCGGTCAAGACAAAGCCGCCGCCGATCGAGAAATAGGTTTCCTGGAGGATCACGTCGCCCTGGGCGTCTGTCGCCATCAGGATCATGCCATTGGCATGACCCGAAAGGGCTTGTGTGTAGTCGAACCGGATGTCGTGCGACGGGTCCAGCACCAGTTTGCCCAGGCCGTCGGGGTGGACGCGGCAGGTTTCGGCGATCTCGGCCATGGCGCGGTCGGCTTCGGCGCGAACATAGGTTTCCGGGACAAAGCCCGCGAGGCCAAGAATTGTCGCGCGGTCCGTCGCATGGCCGACCCCGGTAAACGCCAGCGATCCATGCAAAGAGGCGCGCAGCCCGTGGGCCGAAAATGGTGAGGCGCGAAGCCGGTCGAGAAAGCGCGCGGCGGCCACCATCGGCCCCATGGTGTGTGAAGACGACGGGCCTATGCCTACCTTGAACATGTCAAAAACGGAAAGAAACAATTCGGGCCTCCTGTTGTGGGCGCACAAGTGCATGCAAATTGCCTTGCCGCAATGCCTTTTGCGACGAATGGCCCCCCGTTTGCGCAACTCGCGGCGTCGAATTGGTCAATTCCCTCTCGCACCGGGGCCGCAACTTACATATAACCTCGGCAAACCGAGGAAGAGGTGCCCATGCCAGAGAATCTGTCCCCCGTCGAGCTCGCCAAATATGTGGCTGCTGAACGTGCATCCCGCATGGTTGAGGATGGCATGAAGGTCGGGCTTGGGACCGGGTCGACCGCCGCCTGGCTGGTAAAATGCCTGGGCGAACGGGTTCGCCGGGAAAATCTGCGTTTCACCAGCGTGCCCACATCGACCCGGACTGCCAATCTGGCGCGTGAAGCGGGCATCAGGGTGGTTACTCTGGAAGAGGCGCGCTGGCTTGATCTGACAATTGACGGGGCGGATGAGTTCGACCCGGATTTCACGCTGATCAAGGGCGGCGGCGGCGCGCATCTGCAGGAAAAGATCGTGGCCACGGCAAGCGACCGGATGGTCGTGATCACGGATGCGTCCAAGCGGGTTGAGCGGTTGGGCGCATTCCCTTTGCCGCTTGAAGTGATCACCTTTGGCTGGCAGGTCACGAAAGTTCTTGTCGAAGAATTGCTGTCGGGTTTGGGCTATCGCGATGCAAGCGTCACGATGCGGATGAATGCCGATGCGGCGTTTGTCACGGATGAGGGCAACAGAATTCTTGATCTGCATCTGGGCGAAATTCACCGGCCGCGGGAGCTGTCGATGGTCCTGAACCAGATCCCCGGCGTGGTCGAGAATGGCCTGTTCATCGACATATGCGACACGGTGGTCGTCGGGCATCAGGATGGGTCAGTCCTGGTTGAAGATGCGGTTGCGCCGGCGGCCCGCGGTGAAGAACCCGCGCAGGACACCGATGATTCGGATAACATTTTCCGCGACACATCGCTTTGACGGGCGACGAAGGAAGAAAGGGCGTTCATGGCCTTTGACTATGATCTTTTCGTGATCGGCGGCGGTTCCGGCGGGGTCCGGGCCGGACGCGTCGCAGCCGAACTTGGCGTGCGCGTGGCGGTTGCCGAAGAATACCGCATGGGCGGAACCTGCGTCATTCGGGGGTGTGTGCCCAAGAAACTGATGGTGTTTGCATCCGGCTATGCGACGGCTGCGAAAGACGCGCGGGACTATGGCTGGGATGTGCGTCTCGGCGAATTCGACTGGCCGAAGTTTCGCGCCATGCTGCATGCGGAACTGGATCGGCTTGAAGGGATTTATCGCACCAACCTTGCAAAGGCAGGGGCCGAAATTTTCGACCAGCGTGCCAGGATTTGCGGCCCGAACTCGGTCGAGCTTGCAGATGGGCGATCCTTTAGCGCCAGATACATTCTGGTGGCCACGGGCGGCGCACCCTATGTGCCCGAGTTTCCGGGCCACGAATTGGCCTGGACATCAAATGATGTGTTCCTGATGGACACTCTGCCAGAGCGGGTTCTGATTGTTGGCGGCGGCTATATTGCTTGTGAATTTGCATGTATTTTCAATGGCCTCGGGGCTGAGACCTCGCAATATTACCGGGGCGCGCAGGTGCTGCGTGGCTTTGATGACGAGGCGCGGGGCCATGTGGCCGAGCTTATCCGCGGGCAGGGTATCGACCTGCATGTGGGCACCGATGTCGAGCGGATGGAACAGCGCGAAGCGGGCATCTGGGTCAAGGCCACCGACGGGCGTGAGGGCGTATTCGATGCGGTCGTCTATGCGACCGGCAGAAAGCCCAACACAACGGGTCTCGGGCTTGAAGAGGCCGGGGTGACCCTGGGCCGTTGGGGGCAGATCGAAGTCGACGAATTTTCGCAGACCTCTGCGCCGTCGATTTACGCGGTCGGCGATGTGACAGACCGGATCAATCTGACGCCCGTGGCCATCCGTGAGGGCGCCGCATTTGTCGAAACGGTGTTCAATGACAACCCGACAAGACCCGATCATGAACTGGTCGCCTCGGCCGTGTTCACCCAGCCGGAATACGCTTCGATCGGCCTGACGGAAGAGCAGGCGCGTGATGAACGCCCGGTGGAAATCTATTCGGCTGCGTTCCGTCCGATGCAGAATTCTTTCATCGGGAAACCGGAAAGGGTGCTGTTCAAATTGATCGTCTGCACCAATTCTCGGAAAATACTTGGCTGCCATATCATTTCGCCCGGGGCGGCGGAAATGATCCAGATGGTGGCCGTTGCAATCAAGATGGGTGCGACAAAAGAAGACTTTGACCGCACCGTTGCAGTTCATCCGACAATGGCGGAAGAAATCGTGCTAATGAAAACGCCAGTGCGCACGGCTTGAATTTGCGGTGCGAACACACAGTTAACAAATGATGCTATGACAGCGAAAGGATCGAGCCAAGATGGCCAGTGACAACGGTGGCCCCTGGGGCGGGGGTGGAAAAAACGGTGGCAGCGGCGGCGATGACCGCGATCGCGACCGGGGCGGTCAACGCCCGAATGAGCCGCAAATTCCGGATATCGACAAGATTGTGCGCAAGGGCCAGGAGCAGTTGCGCGTTCTGATGGGCGGCGGTGGCGGCTCGGGGTCGGGCGGCGAAGGCGGGCCGAAGTTTGGTCGTGGAACCATCGGGCTGGGGCTTCTGGCCATTTTGGCGCTGTGGCTTTTTGCGTCCTTTTACCGGGTCGACACGTCGGAACAGTCGATTGAACTGTTGTTCGGAAAATACCATGACACCGGAACGGAAGGCCTGAACTTCGCCCCTTGGCCGGTCGTGACCAAGGAAATTCTTCCGGTCACGGTGGAAAACAAGGAAGACATTGGCGTCGGGCGCGGCAACAGCGTTGATCAGGGGCTGATGCTGACCGGCGATGAGAACATCGTCGACATTGATTTTCAGGTGGTCTGGAACATTTCCGACCCGAAGAAATTCCTGTTCAACCTGGCCGAACCCCGCGAAACGATCCGAGCGGTATCGGAATCGGCGATGCGAGAGATCATCGCACGTTCAAAGCTGGCCCCGATCCTGAACCGGGATCGTGGCGTTATCGCGCAAGAAGTCCAGGAGCTGATCCAACGCATTCTCGACAGCTACGACAGTGGCGTGAACATCGTTCGGATCAACTTTGACAAGGCCGACCCGCCGAGCGATGTGATCGATGCCTTCCGCCAGGTTCAGGCCGCCGAACAAACGCGCGACACGCTGGAAAAGCGCGCGGATGCCTATGCAAACCAGGTGGTTGCCGAAGCCCGAGGCAAGTCGGCGCAACTGGTCGAACAGGCCGAAGGTTACCGCGCGCAGGTCGTGAACCAGGCCGAGGGTGAGGCCGCGCGGTTCAACTCGATCTACGAGGAATACGCCAAGGCCCCGGAAGTGACTCGCAAGCGTCTGTATCTGGAAACCATCGAGCGTGTCCTTGGCGGGGTCGACAAGGTCATCATCGACCAGAATGCCCAGGGCGGACAGGGGGTGGTTCCCTATCTTCCGCTGAACGAACTGAATCGCAAACCGGCAAGCACCGAAGGGCAGGGGAACTGACATGCGCAAGACAGCTTACATACTTCCCGTGGTTGCGGTCCTGGTGGCCGCGGCGCTATCCGCGGTTTTTGTCGTCGATGAGCGTGAAAAAGCGCTTGTCCTGCAGTTTGGCGAGGTCAAGGCGGTCAAGACCGAACCCGGCCTGGCCTTCAAGGTGCCGCTTATTCAGGAGGTCGTGAAATATGACGACCGCATCCTGCCGCTGGACACCCAGGCACTGGAAGTCACGCCGGCAGATGATCGCCGTCTGGTGGTCGATGCATTTGCGCGCTGGCGTATCACCGACCCGGTGCAATTCCGGCGGGCCATGGGTGACGGCGGCATCGCGCGCGCGCGTCCGCGCCTGGAACGCATCCTGAACGCAGAAGTTCGCGAGGTGCTGGGCGGTGTCGATTCCGGCGCCATTCTTTCGGCCGACCGGGTTGCGCTGATGAACCGCATCCGTGACCAGGCCCGCGCGCAGGCGCAGGCGCTTGGGGTGCAGATCATTGACGTGCGCATCAAGCGCGCGGACCTGCCCGAGCAGAACCTCGAAGCGACATTTGCAAGAATGCGCGCCGAACGGGAACGTGAGGCCGCCGATGAGATCGCCCGAGGCAACGAGGCCGCGCAGCGTGTTCGCGCCCAGGCCGACCGAACCGTGGTTGAAACCGTATCTGCCGCCCAGAAACAGGCTGACATCATCCGCGGTGAAGCAGATGCCAGGCGCAACGCTGTCTTTGCCGAGGCCTACGGGAAGGACCAGGAGTTTTTCGCCTTCTACAGATCCCTTTCAGCCTATGAGAAAGCTCTGAAGGGCGGGAATTCGACGCTTGTGATTTCGCCTGACAGCGAATTTTTCGAGTATCTCAAGACAGCAAACCCCGACCAGTAGCAGCCGGGCGCAGCATCGGGTTTCGGATGCAGAACAGATCAAAGGGGGCCGGTGTTCGCACCGGCCTCTTTCGATTTGGCCGTGGGCAGCTGGTGTGAATGCTGGCCTGACCGCATTTTCCGGTTTGATTTTAATGCGATAGTTCACGTTTTCCGGCCTCGCACGGTCACAAGCAGTTGAACTTGCGTCGGTGGGGTTTGCAGCGGCGGTATCAAGACCTATCTTATGCCCAATCCGAAAAGCAACAACGCCCACCAGGACCGGTGGGCCAAACATTGAGGAATATTCATGACTGACAAAGCAACGGCCTTGGCCCAGCCGCAGCCTTCGGCGGCAAGGGTTTTCATGGCTTTGGTTCTGGGGTTTGCGATGTTGATGGCGCAGGCCATTTCCGCGCGCGCCGCCAGCGCCCCCGAGAGTTTCGCCGATCTTGTCGACCAGATCAGCCCGGCGGTGGTGAACATAACCACAAGCACAACAATTGCAGCAGCGACGGATGGTGCGCCGGTGCTGCCGGAAGGCTCGCCTTTCGAAGACCTCTTCAAGAATTTTCGCGATCAGGAAAACGGCGCGCCATCCCGGCCGCGCCGCAGCCAGGCCCTCGGGTCGGGTTTCGTGGTTTCGGAAGACGGGTTCATCGTGACCAACAATCATGTGATCGAAGGCTCCGATGAAGTCATGATCGAATTCTTCGACGGCGAAGAACTGGCGGCGAAAGTCATCGGAACCGACAAGAAAACCGATATCGCGCTGCTGAAGGTCGAAAGCGACGACCCCTTGCCGTTCGTTTCATTCGGCGACAGCGACGTGATGCGTGTCGGTGACTGGGTTCTGGCCGTCGGCAATCCGCTGGGGCAGGGGTTTTCGGTTTCTGCCGGTATCATCTCGGCACGCAACCGCGAACTTTCGGGCGTCTACGATGACTTTCTTCAGACCGATGCCGCGATCAACCGGGGCAACTCCGGCGGCCCGCTGTTCAACATGGATGGCGATGTCATCGGCGTGAACACGGCCATTCTGTCGCCCACGGGTGGCTCGATCGGCATCGGCTTTTCGATGGCCTCCAATGTCGTGAGCAAGGTGGTCGACCAACTGCGCGAGTTCGGCGAAACCCGCCGGGGTTGGCTGGGTGTGCGCATCCAGGATGTCGATGAGGACATGGCCGAAGCAATTGGTCTGGACAAGGTGGCCGGTGCCCTGGTGACTGATGTGCCGGACGGGCCGGCCAAGGAGGCCGGAATGGAAGCCGGCGATGTCATCCTGTCTTTTGACGGAAAGGATGTGACCGATACGCGTGAACTGGTGCGTCTGGTTGGCGATGCCGAAGTTGGCAAGACCGTTCGTGTGGTTGTCTTCCGGGATGGCAGCACGAAAACCCTGCTGGTCACTCTGGGCCGGCGCGAAGAAGCCGAAGCGGCCGTGGCCGGTGCAGAGTCGGGTATGCCCTCGACAGAAACGGTCCTTGGCATGACATTGAGCCCGCTGACCGATGAGCTGCGTGAACAGCTGGGCCTGAATGATGCCACCCAGGGTGTTGTTGTCGTCGATATCGACGAAGACAGTGAAGCCTACGAAAAGGGGCTGCGCGCCGGGGATGTGATCAGTGAGGCCGGGCAAGAGCGGGTCCGTTCTGTCGCCGATCTTGAAGCACGGATCGCCGATGCCCGCGAAGCCGGGCGCAAGTCGCTGCTTTTGCTGGTGCGGCGCGAAGGTGAGCCGCGTTTCGTGGCGCTTGGTATTGACGAGTAGCACTCGCAATCCGGTATGAGATTTCAAAGGGCGCCTTTCGGGGCGCCCTTTTTCCCTGGTGGGCGAAACCCGGCACGTTCAGCTGTCGACCACCAGCAGACCAAGGCGCCGCGCTGCATCGGACGAAAGCGTGGCGCTGTTCAGTCCGAATGTTGACTGATAGCTCTTGATTGCCCTGGCGGTCTCTGCATCCATGACGCCGGTTGTCGGGCCGTTGAAATGCCCGCGCGCTTTCAGCGCCCGCTGCAGGTTGGCCACGAATTGCGTGGTGTAGGTGGGCGGGCAGGGCGTTTCGAATTCAACTGCGCGCCTTTCCTGGGTGATGGCCTGCCGGGTGCGGGTTTCGAAAATGGCGGGGCTTTCGATGCTGCCATCTGCAGCTATTTCTGCCGGTTTCAACAGGATATCTTCGGTAATGGTCTCGATCACCGCGGGTGTCGTCTCGGTCGCGGTGCACATGCCGGAGTTGCCGGGCTCCGGTTCGGCCTGGCCCTGCAAAATCGGCTTGATGCCTTCGGGCAGGGAAATGCAGCCGGACAGCAGGCCGATAAACGCCGCCGGGCCAAATGCCTTCATGGGGGTCTTCCGCATCCGATGTTTGCCCTGTCCAGAGTTCAAGCCGGTTTTTTCGATTGTTACCGGCTTTCGCTCGGTGAGGGAAGCCGCAGTTCCCGAGGTGGCAGCAGAAGTTCATCCAGCAGCGGGGACAGGTCTTCGATCTTTTCGGCAATGACATGGGCAACCCCGCTTTCACGCTGCAGCCGCCCGGTGACGCGCAACAGCCGCCCCCCGATGACCGCGCGCCGGTAGCGTTCATACAGGGCGCGCCAGACAATCACGTTGGCAATCCCGGTTTCATCTTCCAGCGTGATGAAGATGACGCCTTTCGCGGTTCCCGGGCGCTGGCGCACCAGAACCAGCCCGGCCACGACCACCCGCGCACCGCTCGCCGGCTCATCCAGGCGGGCATGCGGCAGCGCCGACGGGGGGCGGGGCCAGCGAGGGGGGGATGGTGGAGCGGTCATTCAGGAACAAACATAGAACATTCACTGATCCGTGCAACCCTGTAACAGGGGCTGGAATTGCCGCCCGTCTTGCCTTATCTCCCTGTCGGACGGGCAAAGGAGAGACGCCACATGGCCAAGATAACCTATATTGAGCACAACGGCACCAGGCACGAGGTTGACGTGCCGACCGGGCTGACCGTGATGGAAGGCGCACGCGACAACGCCATTCCGGGCATCGAAGCCGACTGCGGCGGCGCCTGTGCCTGTTCCACCTGTCACGTCTATGTTGCCCCCGACTGGGTGGAGAAGCTGCCTCCAAAGGATGCCATGGAGGAAGACATGCTTGATTTCGCCTGGGAGCCGGACCCGGAACGCTCGCGCCTGACTTGCCAGATCAAGGTGACCGATGATCTTGACGGTCTGGTTGTGCAGATGCCTGAAAAACAGATCTGATGCGGCCGGGCGGAATGATCCTTGGCCTTGCGCTGCTTGCCAGCCCGGCCATGGCCACGCCGCCCAATGTGATCATCGGGGCCGAGTATTCCGAACCCACGACGCGTTACGACCATGCCATCCTTGGCGATGCAGTTGAATGGG
>JALSJL010000089.1 GCA_026989405.1 Marinosulfonomonas sp.
TCTCGGGCTGATCGAGAACATGTCGACCTATATCTGCCCGAAATGCGGCAACGAAGACCATATCTTCGGCCACGGCGGTGTGAGGGCAGAAGCCGAAAAGCTGGGCCTGCCGCTCCTGGCCGACCTGCCGCTGGCGCTGGACGTGCGCAAGGCGGGCGATGCCGGCACGCCGATTGCCGCGGGCGAGGGGCCGCTGGCGGACGCCTATCTGGGGCTGGCCCGCAAGCTGATCGACAACGGCGTCGTCTGAGCGCAGCCGTCTGGCAGCTTCTGGCACCAACGGGTTGCGCGGGCGAAAAAGACGGTGAATCAGGAAATGCCATGCCGGTCCGGCGTGGCATTTTGCGTTGAAAACCGCCGGTCCGGGCAGTTTTCACCCCCTTGAAGCAAAAAAAACGCAAAAAAATGCACAGCTCGTGCAGCCACCATATCTAGTGGGGCGCTTGACCGTGCCCGCTATCTGTGGACAAAACCCGCCTCTCGACGTGATTTTGCCAGCCCCTGGGTGCCAAGAAATGTCAATGGGGCATGGCTAAACTCGCATTTTTTTCTTGATGTGCCATGAAATGTCATTTAGGTCTTGTTGCACGATAAGGACGGGCAGAGGGGCAACGACCCCGAATTTCTCCCAAGACCAAAAGCAGGTTTCATACAGGCGCCCTCCTTACAGAACAAAGAGATCCGGCGCGCGGGCGAGCAGACATCCCCCCCAGGTGGCGCGCGCAGCTGGACAACCCAGAAATGGGACGAGGGCGGCGGATTGGGCAGTGGCAGCAGCTCAATCCGCCGTTTTCAGTTTCGGCGCTGGGTCATGAGGGACAGTAAAGAGGAGCCGCGAGGCAGACAGTGGCACGTAGTTTCCGAGGTCGTTTTTCACAGAAGGTGGACGCCAAGGGCAGGGTATCGGTCCCCGCCCGCTTTCGGCGTTTGCTGGAAGCAGGTGACCCGGACTGGCGCCAGGCCGTGGCCGACGGTCAGACCGACGCGCGCCCCATGTTCACCATCGTCTTCGGGGATGACGATCAGAATTACTTCGAATGTTACACGGTTGAATCGATCGAAGAGATCGACGAGCAGATCGCCGAGCTGTTTTCGCCGGGCGACCCGCAGCGCAAGGACTTGCAGGAACTCTACCACGAAAATTCGCTGGAAGCCGAGATCGACAACGATGGCCGGGTGATGCTGCCGCAGGATCTGCGCAGGAAACTGGGGATCGAGCCGCGCGAAACGCTGCTGTTCACCGGATCGGGCGAGACCTTCAAGATCTGGAAGCCCGAAGTCTACGAAGCCGAACGCGCCGCGCGCCGTGCGAAACTTGCGGCCGAGCGTCCCGAAGGCTTCGACGCGCGCGCGCTCTTGCCGCCGCGCAAAAAGAAAACCGAGGAATAACCGATGCTTGCGACGGCCTCTGCCACACCGTCCGATCGCCCCCATGTCCCTGTCCTGTTGCGGCCATTGCTTGGCGCCGTGGCGCCCGTCACCGGCACCTGGCTGGATGGCACCTTTGGGGCCGGCGGCTATGCCCGCGGCCTGCTCGAAGCCGGCGCCGAAAAGGTGATCGGCGTCGACCGGGACCCGGCCGTTTTCGAGCTGGCGCAAGACTGGGCGGGCGATTATGGCGACCGGCTGGAGCTGGTGCAGGGCACCTTCGGCAAGCTTGACGAATACGCGCAGGGTCTGGCGGGCGTGGTGCTGGACCTTGGCGTGTCCTCGATGCAGATCGACCAGGCCGAGCGCGGCTTTTCCTTCATGAAGAACGGCCCGCTCGACATGCGGATGAGCCAGAGCGGCATCACCGCCGCCGATCTTGTGAACGAGGCCGACGAAAGCACGATTGCCGACATCCTGTATTATTACGGGGAAGAACGCGCGGCCCGCCGGATCGCCCGGCTGATCGTGGCCCGCCGGGCGGTAGAGCCGATCAAGACAACCGGGCAACTTGTTCAGATCATTGAAAAATGCCTTCCCCGCCAAAAGCGCGGCGCAAGCCATCCGGCGACGCGATCTTTCCAGGCCTTGCGGATCGCGGTGAACGACGAATTCAACGAACTGGTCAACGGGCTGGAAGCGGCTGAACGCGCGCTCGGGCCGGGCGGCAAACTGGCCGTTGTCAGCTTTCATTCTCTGGAGGACCGGATCGTCAAGCGGTTCCTGCAGCAGCGTGCCTCGCGCGGGGGGGGCGGCAGCCGCTATGCGCCCGAGGCGCAGACCATGGAGCCGGGGTTCAGGATTATTGGCAAGGCGATTGCCGCCGACGAAACAGAGCTTGCCGCCAATCCGCGCGCGCGTTCTGCGCGGCTGCGCGTGGCCGAACGTACCGATGCGCCGGCACGGCGGGCCGAGCGCTCTTTGCTGGGCATACCGGGCAAGAAAACAAGGGGGAAAGACTGATGCGCACCATATTTCTGATCGTCTCCGCGCTGGGGCTTGTCGGGCTGGCCTTTTGGGCCTACCGCGAAAACTATGCGACGCAGGGCACATTTCGCGAGGTCAGCAAGCTGCAAACGGAAATCGCCGACCTGCGCGAAGAACTGGGCGTCCTGCGGGCCGAATGGGCCTATCTGAACCGCCCGGACAGGCTGCGCGAGCTTGCCGAGATCAACTTTGACCGCCTGCGCCTGTTGCCGTTGCAGGCGCACCAGTTCGGCCGGATTGACGAGGTCGCCTATCCCGATCCGACGCTTGGACCAATCGTTGGTGTCATCGATGTCGTCGGAACGCTTGAGGTGCATCGATGACCAGAACGCCGCTGCGCCCACTCAGCCGGATCCTGAAAGCCCGGCAGACCGGGGAAAACCCCGACGCGATCGAGCGCGAGAACATTCGCCGGCGCCATGAGGCCATGCGCGATCGGGCCCGCCAGCGTGCCGAAGGCCGGCTGCTGGTCATCGGTGTGTTTTTCCTTCTGGCTTTTGCAACGGTCGGCGCGCGCATGGCGGTTCTGGCCGCCAGCGAACCGAGTGAGCCGCGCGCCTCGGCGACCGGCGCCTCGATCATTGCGCAGCGCGCCGATATCGTTGACCGCAACGGGCGCATTCTTGCCACCAACCTGGTGACAAACGCGCTTTATGCCCAGCCCCCGCTGATGGTCGACAAGCCGGCCGCGGCGCGCGAGCTGGCGCGGATTTTTCCCGACCTGGATGAAGCGAAACTTCTCAAACAGTTTACCGGCGGGCGAAAATTCATCTGGCTGAAAAAGAGAATAAGCCCGGAACAACAACAGCTTGTGCATGATATCGGCGATCCGGGCCTGTTGTTTGGTCAGCGTGAAATGCGGCTGTATCCCAACGGCCGACTGGCGGCGCATGTCCTGGGCGGGGCGTCCTTCGGTCGCGAGGCCGTGCGCGCGGCAGAAATTGTCGGCGTGGCCGGGGTCGAGAAGCGTTTCGATGACTATCTGCGCGACCCGGCGACGGCCGGAACCCCCCTGCAACTGTCGCTTGATCTGACGGTCCAGGCCGCGGTCGAACGTGTCCTGGCCGGCGGCATGAAGCTGTTCAACGCCAAGGGCGCCGCGGCGGTGCTGATGGATGTAAACTCCGGTGAGATACTGTCGCTGGTGTCCCTGCCCGATTTTGACCCGAACACGCGCCCGGCTCCGCCAACAAAGGGCTTTGCTGCCGACAGCCCGCTTTTCAATCGGGCCGTGCAGGGCGTCTACGAGCTTGGTTCGGTGTTCAAACCGCTGACCATCGCCCTGGCGCTGGACCTGGGCCTCGTGTCGAAAGACACGATGATCGACACCCGCGGCCCTTTGCGCTGGGGCAAGTTCTCGATCCGGGATTTTCGCAACTACGGCAACCGGATGTCTGTCACCAAGGTTGTCGTCAAGTCGTCCAACATCGGCACCGCCCGGATCGCCCAGGAAATCGGCGCCGAACGGCAGCAGAACTTCCTGCGCAGTCTGGGCCTGTTTGAAAAAACGCCGGTCGAAATGGTCGAAGCGCACGGCTCAAAGCCGCTTCTGCCGCCCAAATGGTCCGAGCTTTCGACGATGACGGTGGCCTACGGGCACGGGATCGCCATCAGCCCGGTTCATCTTGCCGCGGCCTATGCGTCGCTGGTCAACGGCGGCACCCGGGTCACGCCGACATTGCTGCGACATGAACGGAGCGAACCGGGCCCGCGGGTCATCTCGCAACAGACCTCGCGCACCATCGCGTCGATCATGCGCAAGGTCGTGACCGAGGGAACGGCCAGTTTCGGCGAGGTTCCGGGCTATGCCGTGGGCGGCAAGACGGGAACGGCCGACAAGCCCAGGGAGCGCGGCGGCGGCTACTATGACGACAAGGTCATCGCCACCTTCGCAAGCATTTTCCCGGCCGACGAGCCGCGCTATGTTCTTGTCGTGACACTGGACGAGCCGGTCGACACCTCTGGCGAAGAACCACGCCGCACCGCGGGCTGGACAGCGGTGCCGGTGGCCGCCGAACTGATCCGCCGCATCGCGCCGCTGCTCGGATTGCGACCGGATGTTGAATACGCAGGAGCGGATCGGTTAACACTGACATCGAACTGATGGAACAACAGGCACGATGATGGCTGAACAGGCAAGGACGACATCGCTGGCAGCTCTTGGCCTGACGGCGCAGACCGGCGCAGACGCGCAGATCACCGGCCTGGCGGTGGATAGCCGTGCGGTAAGGCCCGGCAACCTGTTTGCGGCCCTTCCGGGCACCAGGGTTCACGGCGGCGAGTTCATCAAATACGCCCTGCGCATGGGCGCCGGCGCCATCCTGACCGACCGCGAAGGCGCGCGCATCGCACGGGCAGAACTGGCCGCCTCGGGGGTTCCGCTGGTTCTGGCCGAAGACGCACATCAGGCCCTGGCCTTTACCGCGGCGCTCTGGTTTGGCCGGCAGCCGTCGCAGATCGTGGCCGTAACCGGCACCAACGGGAAAACATCGGTG
>JALSJL010000090.1 GCA_026989405.1 Marinosulfonomonas sp.
CATCCTTGATCAGCACCGATTTCGTCTGGATCGAGTAATAGGTCGCATCCCCCTTGTGCGGGCAATGCGAGGTGGTGTCGGATTTGTCGAGAAATGCCGTGGCAATGTTTTCGCGCGGGAAATAGATCACCGGGGGCATGTCGCCCTCGATCAGTTCCAGCGCCCTGGTGGTTTCGCCCAGCACCGCGCCGCCTGCGCGCAAGACCCATGTGCCGCCCGCCGGGCGGATCCTGATGTAATCGTCCATGTCTCTCATCCCTTGTTTGGGCCCAGCTTAGACAAGTTTGCGCTAACAGGAAAGGTGTCAGATCGGCGCGCATGCCCGTTCCAGCCAGCGCGCCGCCTCGTCCGAAACCCGCGGCGCGATCTTTTCGCGCACCTCGGCGTGGTAGGCGTTCAGCCAGTCGCGCTCGGCCGGCGACAGCATCGCCGGCTCGATCAGGCGGCGCTCGATCGGCACGAAGGTCAGGGTTTCGAAAGCCAGCATGTCGCGCGCGTCGGCGCCGGCCAGCGGGGGTGCTGCGCGCACCACCACCAGGTTTTCGGTGCGGATGCCAAAGGCGCCCTCGCGGTAATATCCCGGCTCGTTGGACAGGATCATGCCCTCTTCCAGCGCCACGTCGCTGATATGCGAGATGCGCTGCGGCCCTTCGTGCACGCACAGGTAACTGCCCACCCCGTGCCCGGTGCCGTGGTCGAAATCCTGCCCCGCCGCCCAGAGCGGATAGCGCGCCAGGGGGTCCAGGTCGCGCCCGGCATGGCCGCGCGGCCAGCGCACCCGGCTGACGGCGATCATGCCCTGAAGCACGCGGGTGAAGGCGGCGCGTTCCTCGGCGCCGGCCGCGCCCCGGACTACGGTGCGGGTGATGTCGGTGGTGCCGTCCAGGTATTGCCCGCCGCTGTCGATCACGATCAGCTCGCCCGGCTGCACCACGCGGTTCGAGCTTTCGCTGACCCGGTAATGGGGCAGGGCGCCATGGGCCCCCGAGCCGCAGATCGTCTCGAAGGAAATATCGCGCAAGGCATTGGTCTCGCGCCGGAACTGCTCCAGCCGGGTGACGATGGAAATCTCGTCAACCTCGCCCTCCAGCGCTCTGTCCAGCCAGCACAGGAACTCGACCATCGCCGCCCCGTCACGCAGATGCGCCTGCCGCGCGCCGGCGATTTCCACGTCATTCTTGCGCGCTTTCGGCAGCACGCAGGGGTCTTGCCCCCAGGCAACCTCAACCCCCGCCGCCCCGAGCGCCTCGCTCACCGCCAGCGGCGCGCTCGCCTTGTCGACGCGCACCGGCCCTTCCAGCGCCGCCAACGCGCCCTCGAACGCCTCAAAACCCTGCACGTCGGCCTCCGGCGCGACCCCGGCGAATTTCTCCACGTCGCTGAACAGCGCCACCCGCCCGTCGTCATGCAGGATGGCAAAGGCCTGCACCACCGGGTTGCGCTCGATATCCGAGCCGCGGATGTTCAACAGCCAGCAGATCGAGTCCGGCAGCGTGATCACCGCCGCCTTCTGCCCGCCCTCGCGCAGCCCCTCGGCCAGCAGCGCCCGCTTGTCGGCAGAACTCTCGCCGGCATAGTCCAGCGGATGGGCGATCACACGGCCCAGCGGCCGCCCCGGCTGGTCCTCCCAGATCGCATCCACCAGGTTGTCCGTGGCCACCAGCTCGATGCCGGAGCCCTCCAGCGCCTTGCGATGGGTCTCGATCTCTCCCGCCGTGTGCAGCCAGGCATCGAAGCCGACGCGCCCGCCCTCGGGCAGGGCCCCGCGCAGCCAGTCCGCCAGCGTTACCTCCGGCCAGTCCACCGGCTCGAAAACCGAAAGCTCCACCTGTTCCTTTACCTGCACCCGGTAGCGCCCATCCACGAACACCCCGGCGCGCTCTGCCAGTGCCGCGCAAAACCCGGCCGAGCCGGTGAAGCCTGTCAGCCACGCCAGCCGCGCATCGCGCTCGGCGACATATTCGCCCTGAAACGCATCGGCGCGCGGCACCACGAACCCGTCCAGCCCGGCCTCGCGCATCGCCGCGCGCAAGGCCGCCAGCCGTGGCGGGCCATCTTCGGGGTTGCTCGTCTCCTCGAAACTCTGAAACATCGCAAACCCCTTCTTCTTTTCAAAAATATCCCCGCCGGAGGCGCCCTCGATTGCCCCCTCAGCCCGCTTCGGCAAAGGCCGCGCTGATCCAGCCGCGCAGCTCGCCGTCGACCTCGCCGGGGGCCGTCACCGCGACCTTGTGGGTGCACATGCCGCCCACCGGTTTCAGCCGGTCGGTGCCGGGATGTCCCTTCAGATTGATGCCAATGTCAACCCGGGTTTTCGTTTTCGGCTCCACCAGCACGAACTGTTTCCTGCGCCGGAAACTGACCCCGGCCTTTTTCGGCGCGATCTCGTAGTCGCCGCCGATTCCCTCGATGAAATCGGCCACCGCCGCATAGATCGGGCGCAAATGCTCCTTGCCGGCATATTGCGCCTCGATCAGGGCGTCGCCATCGCGCTCGCCCGAGATTGCCGCGCGCGCCGCCAGCGTCACCAGGTTGGCAAACCCATGCGTCAACCCATGCTCTTTTTTCAGGTAATTCAGTATCTTGCCATGTTTTTCCTCGCCCGACGCTTTGGCAATCGCCACCCAGTCGGCGCGTGATTTCCCGGTCTTTTCCTGCAGGCTGGCAAACATCTTGTCGGCTTCTTCGGACATGGCTTTCTCCCTGTTGCGCAAGCCAGAGCCTACCCAAACATGCGCCAGCGGGCAAACGCGCCGCTTCATCTTGCCCGAAATACTCCCGCCGGAGGCAAGGCAAGCTCAGCTTGCCTTCTTCAACCCCAGAACGCGCGCGCGCGCCCGCTTGTCGGGGTCGAACAGGACCGCCAGCTGCTCGGTCATCGCACCGGCCAGCTGTTCCACATCGGTGATCGTCACCGCCCGGTCGTAATAGCGCGTCACGTCATGGCCGATGCCGATCGCCAGCAGTTCCACCTGCCGGCGCTTTTCGATCATCGCGATCACGTCGCGCAGGTGCTTTTCCAGGTAGTTCGCCGGGTTCACGCTCAGGGTGCTGTCGTCCACCGGCGCGCCATCGCTGATCACCATCAGTATCTTGCGCACCTCGGGGCGCTTGACCGTGCGCCGGTGCGCCCATTCCAGCGCTTCGCCGTCGATGTTTTCCTTCAGCAGACCTTCTTTCATCATCAGGCCAAGGTTGTTGCGCGCGCGCCGCCAGGGCGCGTCAGCGTTCTTGTAGATGATGTGGCGCAGATCGTTCAGCCGCCCCGGTTGCTGCTCGCGCCCGCCGGTCAGCCAGACCTCGCGCGATTGCCCGCCTTTCCAGGCCCGGGTGGTGAAACCGAGGATCTCCACCTTCACGTCGCAGCGCTCCAGCGTGCGCGCCAGCACATCGGCGCAGATCGCGGCGATGGAAATGGGGCGCCCGCGCATCGAGCCGGAATTGTCGATCAGCAGCGTCACCACCGTATCCTTGAACTCGGTGTCCTTTTCCTGCTTGAAGCTCAGCGGCGTCGTCGGGTTGGCCACCACGCGCGCCAGCCGGCCGGCATCCAGGATGCCCTCTTCCAGGTCGAACTCCCAACTGCGGTTCTGCTGCGCCTGCAGCCGGCGCATCAACTTGTTGGCCAGCCGCGACACCGCGCCCTTCAGCGGCTCGAGCTGCTGGTCGAGATAGGCCCGCAGCCGTTCCAGCTCGGCCGGCTCGGCCAGGTCCTCGGCCTTGATCTCTTCGTCGAACTCGGTGCGGTAGACGCGGTATTCGGGGTCGGCTTCGGAAACCGGGGCGGGGGCCGGCGGCTCCTGCGGGGCCTCGCCCTCGGGCAGCTCGGTTTCCTCGCTCATGTCGGCATCCGACATCTCGTCCATGCTGACCTCGGCCTGGGCCTCGTCCAGCGTCTCTTCCTGGCTGCGTTCCGGGTCGGCCTCGGCGTCTTCGCCCTGGTCGTCGTCTTCCTGGCCGGCGTCGTCCTGTTCTTCCTCGTCGGCTTCGCTGGCCTCGTCGTCCTGATCCTCGTCGTCGAAATCCGGGTCATCGCCCAACTGGTCGGCATAGCCCAGGTCGCTGATGACGCGCCGGGCGAACCGGGCAAAGGCGGCCTGGTCCGAGAGCGTCTCGTCCAGGTCTTCCAGCGTGTCGCCGGCCTTGTCCTCGATCGCCTCGCGCCACAGGTCCATGACATTTGCAGCGCCGTCCGGCAACGCGCGCCCGGTGGCCAGATGGCGCACCAGGTAGCCCGCGGCCTCGGCCAGCGGTGCATCTTTCATGTCGCGGATCTGCTCGTAGCCGCGGCGCGTTGCCTCGTCCGAAATCTTGGCGTCGATGTTGCCGGCGGTGCCCGGCATGGCGCGCGCGCCGATCGCCTCGCAGCGGGCGCGATCCATCGCTTCGTAAATCGCGCGCGCCATTTCGCCCGGGGGGGCGTAGCGCGCGAAGGTCTCGGGGTCGCAATACTTGCGCTGCATGGCATAGGCATCGGCCGTGCCGCGCGCCAGCAGCACTTCGTCCCTGGTCATCCGGCGACTGACTTGCGGCAGGCGCACCGTGTCGGATGTCTGGCCCGGCGGGTCGACCGAAAACGTGACGCCCAGTTCCGGGTCATCGGCGAGCACGCGGGTCGCTTCGCTGAGCGCCTTCTTGAACGGGTCCGCCGGATTGTCGGATTTCCTGGTCATGTTCCTGCCAGCCTCGCACACCAGTTGATACGCCGTCCGCCATTGTAACGCACGGCAAGCCCGTTGGACACCATCAGCCCGGCTACATCGCGCCCGTCAATGCGCATCCGAACCAGGTCGCGCCCGTACCGGTCCTGTCCCCGGAAGCGGAAATCCGTCGATTTGGCTTCGGCGATCCGGGCGCGCAAGAATTGCGTCGCGCGATCCCCCA
>JALSJL010000091.1 GCA_026989405.1 Marinosulfonomonas sp.
CTGTCATCTCGAACAATTCCTACTTTCAGTTCACGCCTTCAAACCCCTGGGCCGCGGTTGGCTGGCGCAGCAAAAAGGACATCACCATCGATCTTGCGCCGGTGATGAAAAAGAAGGGCATCAACTTTGTCCATGACACGGTCACCAAGGTCGTGCCGGAAGACAACAAGGTCATCCTGGAAAGCGGCAAGGAAGTTGCCTACGATTTCCTGATCGTTGCAACCGGTCCGACGCTTGCCTTTGAAAAGATCGAAGGTCTTGGGCCGGACGGGTTCACCCAGTCAGTCTGCATGATCGACCACGCGGTCGAGGCCAACGAGGAGTGGGAAAAGTTCTGCGCCGATCCGGGTCCGATCGTGGTGGGCGCGGTGCAGGGGGCATCGTGCTACGGCCCGGCTTACGAATTCGCCATGATCATGGATACCGACCTGAAAAAGCGCGGCATCCGCGACAAGGTGCCGATGACCTTTGTCACCGCCGAACCCTATGTCGGCCACCTTGGTCTTGGCGGGGTTGGTGACACCAAGGGCATGCTGGAAAGCGAAATGCGCGACCGGCACATCCGCTGGATCACCAACGCCATGGTGGACAAGGTCGAAGATGGCAAGATGCATGTCACCGAGCTCAACGCCAAGGGCGATGTCGAAAACAAGCATGAGCTGGATTTCAAATACTCGATGATGCTGCCGTCGTTCATGGGCATCCCGGCGGTGCGCGATATCGAAGGGCTGGTGAATCCGCTGGGGTTCATTCTTATCGACAAGCACCAGCGCAACCCGAAGTATCCGAACATTTATGCTGTGGGCGTCTGCGTCGCCATTCCTCCGCTGGAAAAGACGCCGGTGCCGGTTGGCGTGCCCAAGACCGGCTACATGATCGAAAGCATGGTGACCGCCACCGCTCACAATATCGCGCAGGAGCTGCGCGGCAAGGAGCCGACGCATGAAGCCACATGGAACGCCCTGTGCCTTGCCGACTTTGGCGACGGTGGGGTAGTGTTCCTGGCCCAGCCACAGAACCCGCCGCGCAACCGCAACTGGGCTGCTCAGGGCAAATGGGTGCATTGGGCCAAGATCGGCTTTGAAAAGTATTTCTTGCGCAAGGTGCGCAAGGGCCAGTCCGAGCCGTATTTCGAGAAGGCCGTGCTGAAGATGATGAGCGTCACGCGCCTCAAGGACTAGGTCAGAGCGTTGCGCAGTCACGCGTTTTCAGGCGCGGCAGCAATGGTTGCCGCGCCTGTTTTCGGTCAAATCACCGCGCCGGCCCGATGGTGGCGAGAATATTCCGTTTGCAGCGCGAGTTCTGCTTGACGCCCGCAATTGCCGGCCCTAAAACCGCCCTCACATCCGGCGCTTGCCGGATGCCAGATGCGCGGTTGTAGCTCAGTTGGTTAGAGTACCGGCCTGTCACGCCGGGGGTCGCGGGTTCGAGTCCCGTCAACCGCGCCATTTGCCTTTTCAGCGTTCGAAAACCCCTTGTCACGGCACCGCGGCGGGGCTTTCATGTTGGCCCGGGCCAGCCGGTCAAACGCGCCAAAACCGCGCAGGGCAGGGCTACGGGCTTGACCCGGTCGGGCCATGCCCCATGTAGGGCGCATGAAACTTCTAGACAAAATCCCGCTTCTCATGCTCGCCGTGCTGACACTGACGCTTGGCCTTGCGCCACTGGCGCCCGAGCCTCATGTGGTGGAAAAACTCCGGATGCTGGCCTCGGGCACTCTGGTGCGCCCGGTCGACGTGTTCGACCTGTTCATGCATGGCACACCGTGGCTGCTGCTTGCGGCCAAACTGCTGCGGATGGCCGGTGTCGGCAAAGCCCGGTAAGGTTCGCAAATGCTTGATCTCATTGACCAGACGCCCCTGATCTACGCCATTCTCGCCGCGGCGACCCTCGGCTTGGCGCCGTTTTTCCCAGAGCCGCACATCTGGGAAAAGCTCAAGATGCTGAAGGCGGGCACACTTCGGCGTCCGCTGGATATTTTCGACCTAGCGCTGCATCTGGCGCCGTTCCTGTTTCTTGCGGCCAAACTTGTCCGGCTGGCGCAGGGGCAAGGCATCTGAACCGATCCGGCGACCGGCTCAGAGCGGTTTGGCAAGTTTCCAGACACCGCCCAGGCCGTCACCTGTCGTGTCGCCGATATTCTTGTCACCCGAAAATAGATCCAGGGGCATACCCTTGCAGGCGACCTGCATGCGGCCATCCTGGCGTTGGATGAGGGAATGGTTTTCTCCCAGGTCCGAGCCCGCGGGCAAGACCAGAGGCGGCCAGAACCGGATGGGTCATGGACTTGTGTCGCCCCTTCAAAACGCATTTCTCCACCCATGCTGGAGTGCGGGCCGATCCTCGACCAGCGCGCTCCGGCTCGCGCGTGATCACGTCTTGGAGGCGGCAGCCGTTCCGGGTGGCCCTGCGGGCGCCGGTCCGGGCCGCAAATCACCTCTTGAGCGCGTCGAGAATTCTGGCCCAGGACCGGGTGCCCTTGTGAAAGCTCTCGAGATCGTATTTTTCGTTCGGAGAATGAATTTGGTCATCATCGCGACCGAACCCGATGAGCATTGATTCCATGCCGAGGATGTTCTTGAAAAACCCGGCAATCGGAATGGAGCCGCCGCAGCCGATATAGGCCGCCGGGCGGGGCCATTCGTCCGAGAGCGCCCCGCGCGCCTTTTCAAAGGCCGGATCGTCTGTTGCCATCACCGTGGCCGGCGCGCCCTTGCCGGGGCCAAACTCGACGGTGCAGTCCGGCGGCAGATTGTCTTGCACATACTGGCGAAAGCTCTGCTGGATCATTGCCGGATCCTGTTTGCCGACCAGGCGGAAGGACAGTTTGCAATGGGCCTCGGCCGGCAGCACGGTCTTGAAACCGTCCCCGGTATAGCCCCCCCAAATGCCGTTCACGTCGCAGGTCGGGCGTGCCCAGATCATCTCGAGCGGGGTGCGGTCGTTTTCACCGGCGGGATGCGACAGGCCCACATCGCCCAGATATCTGGCGTGATCGAAGTTCAGGCCCTGCCACTGGCTGCGCATTTCGTCCGGGATCTCTTCCACCCCGTCGTAGAAACCGGGCAGGGTGATCTTGCCGGTATCGTCATGCAGTCCGCTGACGATCCCGGCCAGAACCCGGATCGGGTTGATGGCAATCCCGCCATACATGCCCGAATGCAGGTCGCGCGACGGGCCGCGAATGGTGAATTCTTCGCTCACCAAGCCGCGCAGGCTGGTGGTGATCGCCGGCACCGCACTTTCGAAAAGACCGGTGTCGCAGATCAGCGCAAGGTCTGCCTTCAGCTCATCGGCGTTCTCTTTCATGAACGGCACCAGCGAAGGCGAGCCGCTTTCTTCCTCACCTTCGAAAAAGAAGGTGATGCGGCCGGGCAGGGTGGCGTGCACCTGTTTCCAGGCCCGGCAGGCCTCGATGAAGGTCATGAGCTGACCCTTGTCATCCGAGGCCCCACGCGCACGGATCACCGGACCGTTGGGAGTGTCCTCGACCGTCGGCTCAAACGGGGGGTTGTCCCAAAGGTCAACAGGGTCAACAGGTTGCACGTCATAGTGGCCGTAGAAAAGCAGATGCGGTCCGCTCTCGCCAATGTGGCCCACCACCATCGGGTGGCCGGTTGTGGGGCGTTTTTCGGCGTCGACCCCAAGCGCGCGCAGTTCCGCCACCAGCCAGTCGGCTGCGCTGTCGCAGGCGTCCGCATAGGCGGGGTCCGTGGAAATCGACGGGATGCGCAGCAAGTCCATGAGACGCTCGAGCGCCTTGGGCTGGTTTTCATCTATACGCGCGAGCACTTGATCGAGAGACATCGGGTGATCCTTGTGTAACGGGTTCCTGACCCGGTGAGCCTAACGGCGTGTGAAGTGCTGTCCACCGGAAAGCGGAGCCGGGGAAAAATCCGTGCCTCCGGCGCATGCTCGCAGTTTTGCGTCAAAACGTATCAATTCATGAATGTGATTGGATTTGGGGGCGCAATGGCGTTATCTAGCCGCAAACCCCGATCCCGGCGCCGCAGTTGCGCACTATTGGAGGCCGACCCTGTGAACCACGCCGACCTGATTGACGCGGCTTTGCGCCGACTGCACGAAGAGGGGCGCTACCGCACCTTTTTCGAGATCGAGCGCAAGAATGGCGCCTTTCCGCATGCGGTCTGGAACCATCCCGATGGCTCCGAGCGCCCGGTGACAGTCTGGTGCGGCAATGACTATCTGGGCATGGGTCAGCACCCGGTCGTTCTGGCGGCCATGCATGAGGCGCTTGATGCGACTGGCGCAGGTTCCGGCGGCACACGCAACATTTCCGGCACCACGATTTATCACAAGCGCCTGGAAGCCGAAATTGCCGATCTGCATCGCAAGGAGGCGGCGCTGGTATTCACATCCGCCTATATCGCTAATGATGCGACGCTCAGCACCCTGCCCAGATTGCTGCCCGGTCTGATCATCTATTCCGATGAACTGAACCACGCCTCGATGATCGAGGGTATTCGCCGCAATGGCGGGGCCAAGCGCATCTTCCGGCACAACGATCTGGCGCATCTGCGCGAACTGCTGGCCGCTGACGACCCGGACGCGCCCAAGCTGATCGCCTTCGAATCGATCTATTCCATGGACGGCGATTTTGGCCCGATCGAGGCGATTTGCGATCTTGCCGACGAATATGGCGCGCTGACCTACCTTGATGAAGTGCATGCCGTGGGCATGTATGGCCCGCGCGGGGCCGGTGTGGCCGAGCGCGACGGGGTGATGGGGCGCGTTGACATGATCAACGGCACGCTTGGGAAAGCCTATGGCGTGATGGGCGGATATGTGGCGTCCAGCGCCAGGATGGTTGATGCCATCCGGTCCTATGCGCCGGGATTCATCTTCACCACGTCGCT
>JALSJL010000092.1 GCA_026989405.1 Marinosulfonomonas sp.
CGTGTCTGGGGCCATGTGGCGGAAAAGACCGGCACCGTCGATCTGCCGCTGATCGTCGACTGGCCGAACCGGCCGCGTCAGATGGTGGACCACGAAAACGGCAAACCCGCCCAGACAGACTGGCGCGTGCTGCGCCGCGAAGAAAACGCCACCCGGATGCGCCTGTTTCCCCGGACCGGGCGCAGCCACCAGTTGCGGGTGCACATGCTGGCCATCGGGCACCCGATACTTGGCGATCCGTTCTATGCAACCGGTGACGCGCGCGCCGCCCCGCGGCTCATGCTGCACGCCGAAAGCCTGCGGCTGCGCCACCCCGACGGCGGCAAGGGGCTGACATTCAAGTCAAAATGCGGGTTCTGAGGCCGGGACCACCGAGGAGTCGGCGCCGGATTTTCTGGTGTCGTTCCTCCCGGTTAGCTGCTATTACGGCGCGCGCAGGAACCGGACGGCCGATACCCCCGACAAGGGGGCGATGATACCAGGAGGAAACCATGAGCAAGCTGGGTGCATTTTTCGAATCGCTGAAGTTCAATTCGCTGAAGAAAACCAAGGTTCCGCCGCCATTCGGGCCACCGGTGAACGACTGGGGCGTCTACCTCGGGAACAACCGGGCGCTGACCAAGACCGTTTTCGGGCACAAGATGATCGTGGATACGCGCGACCTTTCCCTGACCCCGCATCTGCTGGCCGAAGGGCGCTGGGAATACTGGATCACCAAGGTCTTCCAGTCCGAGGTCAAACCCGGGATGAAGGTTGTCGATATTGGCGCGAACCTTGGTTACTACTCGGTCCTTGCCGCCCAGGCGATCGGGCCGAAAGGCCATCTGACATGTTTCGAAGCCAACCCGCAGCTGGCAGACATCGTTTTTCACAACCTGCACCTGAACGGGTTCGTCGAGCGCAGCACGGTGGAAAACAAGGCGGTGTTTTCGGAAACCACGGAACTGGAACTTCAGGTGTTCCAGAACTACCTTGGCAGCTCCAGCCTCTGGGCCGATACGGCGCATGCGCAGCAATTTCATGACAAACTCGAACCGGTGAAGGTAGAAGGCGTTAGCCTGGATGACTATTTCCCGGCGGGCACCGCTGTGGACTTCATGAAGATCGATGCGGAAGGGGCCGAACCGCATATCCTGCAAGGCGCCGAGCGGTTGTTGAACGACAGCCCGTCGGTTTCGATCCTCATGGAATTCGCGCCACCGATGCTGCGCGCTTCCTTCGGGTCGGTCGAAGGGTTCTACCAGAGCCTGAAATCAAAGGGTTTCGAGATTTACGAAATCAGGCCCGATTCCTCTCTGGT
The DNA here is from genome assembly GCA_026989405.1 of Marinosulfonomonas sp. Classification (GTDB taxonomy): domain Bacteria; phylum Pseudomonadota; class Alphaproteobacteria; order Rhodobacterales; family Rhodobacteraceae; genus JAJRUE01. Next base: position 1,301 of record JALSJL010000092.1, read on the forward strand.
GCCTCTGCCGCTTGCACAGGCGCAAGAGATTGCCTGGACGGATGTCATGCTGAAACGGTAGTTCGGCCGAAAACCCGGGCCCGGATCACGGCAGCCGGCTGACTGGCCAATGGCAGATTTGTTCCTCGGCCGAGTCCGGCTTGCCGGGCAGGTCGTGGGCTTTCAGGTTGTGGGTTTTTCGGTCGCGGCCCGGTTTCCGGTCCGTCTCAGGACGCGCCCCGTTCGGCCTTGCCTGTCAGCGCCGCGTGCACATCGTCGGCAACCATTTCCCACGTTCGCAGCGTGGGTTTGGCGGCGATGATCTTCTGTCGGAGCGTTTCGCGGTAGTCCGGATCGTCCATCAGCCGGTTCATGTGAACCAGCAGTTCCTCGGCATCTTCCGGGTCGAAATACAGGGCCAGATCGCCGCATACCTCGCGCAGAACCGGCGCGGTCGAGCAGATCGCGGGAGTGCCCAGCCAAAGCGCCTCGCCAGCCGGCAGGCCCCAGCCCTCGATCTTGCTGGGCATCAGCAGCGCAACGGCATTCTGGTAAAGCCGGATCAGGTCGGTCTGGTTCGGGTTGTGCACCTGCTTTACATACGGCACGATGGGGGAACAGACATCGGTGGCCAATTCGCGCGCGATATGCTTGCGATAGGCGCCGGCGATGATCAGCCTGGGCATTTTCCCGCCGCGCCGGTGCTGCATCAGCATGGCTTTCAGCAGGATGTTCAGGTTCTTGCGTCCCATCAGGCTGCCGACGCACAGGAAATAGGGCGATTCCGGCAGTTCGATTTCGGGTTCTTCGGTGCCTTCCGGGCATTCGTGAACCAGTGGCACCGGAACAAGATCGTCCGGCAAATCAAATTTGCCGTCATTGGCAAAGCGCACCATGTCATCCAGCGTGAACTGGGAATTGGTGATGATCTGAACGCTGTTTTCAATCGTGTATTTGCTGTCCTTGTAGAAATTCAGAGGAAAGGACAGGACCGTATGCCCGCCATAGTCGTGCATCGGGATCATGTCGTGGATCAGCGGGTGAAACTCCAGGTCGAAACCCCGGGCATTCCTGGTATCGATCATGTCGATGATCAGCTTCGGGCGGGCTGCCGAAAACAGCATGCCGCCGTTCATGTCAACCGGGGTCAGGTTCAGGCCCGAGTTGCGTATCTTGCGTTTGTTCCAGAAGGCGACCGCGGGGCCGAGCAGCTTGACCAGTTTTTCCTCGCCCTTGCCCTTCTCGTGAAAGACACGGCGAAACCGGAGGATATCGAAGTCCGGAACATTCAGATCGACAAGCGCCTTATCGCGGTCTGTTATCTGCGGGAAGACCTCGAAGAACTGCTGAAAGTCGGCCGAGTGGACCACGAACCGGGCATCGGGGTATTTCAGGGCAAACCACCGAGCGATTTCCGCGACCGTCCGCGCGATGCCATAGTAGCGCAGCTTGCCGCCCTTGACCGTCGTCAACTCGGTCAGGTCAATAAAAATCTGCCTGCTCACTGTTAAACCCTCCGCGCTGAATTATCGAGTTCGATAGCACCAATGATCCTGCGTTCCAACAGTATTGGAAGATGAAAAGGCCGCCCGGCTTTGCAACCGGGCGGCGATGGACGAAAATCCGCCTATTCGGCCTTGTCCGACGTGATCTCTTCGCCGGTTTCCTGGTCGACCATCTTCATCGCAAGGCGCACCTTGCCGCGGTCGTCAAAGCCCAAGAGCTTGACCCAGACCTCCTGGCCTTCCTTCAGCACGTCCGAAGGATGGTTCAGCCGGCGGTTCTCGATCTGGCTGACATGCACGAGGCCATCGCGCTTGCCGAAGAAGTTCACGAAGGCGCCGAAATCGACGATCTTCACGACCTTGCCCTTGTAGATCTTGCCCTCTTCCGGCTCGGCCACGATCGAGTTGATCATGTCGTAAGCCTTGGCAATCGCATCGGCATTGGGCGAGGCGATCTTGATGATCCCCTCGTCGTTGATGTCGACCTTGGCACCGGATACCTCGACGATCTCGCGGATCACCTTGCCGCCCGAGCCGATCACTTCGCGGATCTTGTCGGTCGGGATCTGCATGGTCTCGATACGCGGCGCGTGAACGCTGAAATCAGCGGTTTCGCTCAGCGCCTTGCCCATCTCGCCCAGGATATGCAGCCGCGCGTCCTTGGCCTGCGCCAGCGCGGTCTTCATGATCTCGGGCGTGATGCCGGCGACCTTGATGTCCATCTGCAACGACGTGATGCCGTTTTCCGTGCCGGCCACCTTGAAGTCCATGTCGCCCAGGTGATCCTCATCGCCCAGGATGTCGGTCAGGATGGCGTATTCGCCGCTGTCTTCCAGGATCAGCCCCATGGCGATACCCGCAACCGGCGCCTTCAGCGGCACGCCCGCGTCCATCATCGACAAGGAACCACCGCAGACCGACGCCATCGAGCTGGAACCGTTTGACTCCGTGATCTCCGACACCACGCGAATGGTGTAGGGGAAATCCGTCGCCGCCGGCAGCACCGCCTGCAGCGCCCGCCAGGCCAGCTTGCCGTGGCCGATCTCGCGGCGTCCGGTAAAGCCGAAGCGGCCAACCTCGCCCACCGAATAGGGCGGGAAGTTGTAATGCAGCATGAAGTTCGACTTGTAGGTGCCATGCAGCGCGTCGATCATCTGTTCGTCGTCGCCGGTGCCCAGCGTGGTCACCACCAGCGCCTGGGTCTCGCCGCGGGTGAAGAGCGCCGAGCCGTGGGTGCGCGGCAACAGGCCGGTTTCCGCCACGATCGGACGCACCGTCGTCAGGTCGCGCCCGTCGATCCGCTTGCCGGTCTTCACCACGTCACCGCGCAGGATCTCGGCTTCCAGCTTCTTCAGCGCCGAGCCGAGGTTCGGGTCTTCGCGCTGCTCCTCGCTCAGCTTCTCCAGGATCGCCTCGCGCGCTGCCGAAACAGCCGCCACGCGTTCCTGCTTGTCAGTGTGCTTGTAGGCCGCGCGCAACAGCTTTTCGCCGGCCTTCTTCACTGCCTTGTAAAGGTCGCTGTAATCCGGCGGCTGGAAATCGAACGGCTCTTTCGCCGCGTCCTCGGCCAGGTCGATGATCAGGTCGATCACCGGCTGGATCTGCTCATGCGCGAAATTCACCGCGCCCAGCATTTCCTCTTCGCTCAGCTCGTAGGCTTCGCTTTCGACCATCATCACCGCGTCCTTGGTCCCGGCAACCACCAGGTCCAGCCGCTGCTCGGGGTTTTCGCGCAGCTTGTGCATGTCGTCGATTTCCGGGTTCAGGATGTATTCGCCATCCTCGTAACCGACGCGGCAGCCGGCAATCGGCCCCATGAACGGCGCGCCGGAAATGGTCAGCGCAGCAGAGGCCGCGATCATCGCCACGATATCCGGGTCATTCACCAGGTCGTGGGACAGCACCGTGCAGATCACCAGAACCTCGTTCTTGAAGCCCGGCACAAAGAGCGGGCGGATCGGCCGGTCGATCAGGCGGCTGGTCAGCGTTTCCTTTTCGGTCGGCCGCGCCTCGCGCTTGAAAAAGCCGCCCGGCACCTTGCCGGCGGCATAGTATTTCTCGTTGTAGTGAACCGTCAGCG
>JALSJL010000093.1 GCA_026989405.1 Marinosulfonomonas sp.
CGTCCAGGACCACGAACGCATTTGACAATGTGCGGCCCCGCATAAAGGCCAGCGGCGCGATTTCGATCTGTTTTTCCTCGATCATCCGGGCCATTTGCTTGGCCGGGAAAAAGTCACCCAGAGCGTCGTAAAGCGGCTGCATATACGGGTCGACCTTGTCTTTCATGTCGCCTGGCAGAAACCCGAGCCGTTCGCCCGCTTCAACCGCCGGACGCGACAGGATGATCCGGTCCACATGGCCGCCAATGAAAAGGTTCACGCCTACGGCGACAGCCAGATAGGTCTTGCCTGTTCCGGCTGGTCCGATGCCAAAAACCAGCTCCTTGTCGAAGAGCGAACGCACATAGGATTTCTGTGCCCTGGTTCTCGGCGAAACTGTCTTTTTCCTGGTGACGATCTCAATCCGGTCATTGGCGAACATTTCAGTCTGCGCAACCTTTCGGTCTGCATCGGACATGTCTGACGGGCCCATGCGAATTTCACCATGAATTTCGCCCGCATCCACCGCCCGGCCGGATTCCAGCGACTGATACAGTGTGCTCAGAACAGACGCGGCCCGCGCGCGCGATTCTTCCGGGCCGATGATTGCAAGCTGGTTGCCGCGACGCATGATGTGCACGTCCAGCTCATGCTCTATCTGGGCAAGATTGCGGTCGAACTCGCCGCACAGATCAATCAATAGCCTGTTGTCGTCAAATTCCAGCAGCGTTTCGCGCACTTCTTCCGGCACTGGATGTCCGGTGATCTCGCTTTTTCCCAAAAACTGGTTCTCCGATGCGGTTGCTGGCGCCAATGGTGCCAAGTTGCCACGGGCGGTGCAAGTTGCAAGCGGGCTTGTGTGGGAATTTTATTGCCGGCGCCGAGTCCGAAGGCACACGGGCGGCGCGTCAGATCGGGTCCAGGATGTTTGAACCAGACTTGAAGTCACCGATTGCGGTGTTGCCCATTTCGGGTCCGGTGCAAATCGGTTTGCCGTCACGACCCAACCGTGGCGAAAGGTATCCTTCGATCCCGTCATCAATGATCCAGTGATGGCAGCCGTTGGGGTCAACCCAGATCCCGGCCTTGAGTTCGCTGAGAGGTTTGGCGTCAATTCCATAATCGCGGGTCTGGTCCCGCTGTCCGCCGGCCGACCCCTCGCAGGCGGCGAGCAACACTGTCGTCGCAACGATTGTCGTCACAAATTGAAGGTTCATGTTCCCGCCTCAATACATGCAGATAATTTCGACTCTGCGGTTTTGCGCACGCCCGGCGGCCGACCGGTTGGACGCCTTCGGATAGGCTTCTCCGTAGGCACGCACCGCCCCGACCGTAACACCGGCTTCGCGTGCGATCCTGGCAACCGCATCTGCCCGTTTTCGCGACAAGCGCAGATTATAGGCTTCACTGGCCCGACTGTCGGTATGGCCGGCAATGATGAAAGATTTCGCAGGCACGGTCTTGAAAAAATCCATGAGCCGCTGGCGGTTGCCCGCAGAAATCGCCGCCCGGCCCGATGAAAACAACTGGTCCGAATTCAGAACGGCACAGGTATTTTGCTGTCGGCAGACCGGCTTGCCGTCGCGCGTGAGATGGGGCGACATGAAGCCTTCCCAACCATCATCAAAAACCCAGTGCTCGCATCCGTCCGGGTCGATCCAGATCGTCGGGACATATCGCTCGCCCTGATAGGGCTCGGTCGTGTTTGGCCCTGCCGAGACCGCCGCGGTTGCCGCAAGCAAAAACCCGACCGGCAAACATGCAATCGCCATTCGGCCCAACCTGGCCATCCAGCTCGCCATCACAACCCCGATCTTTTCAAAATGCCCCCTTGAACCCGGACGAAATGGTCCGAAAATTTGGATGAGCCTAGCAAATCTTGTGGATTTGTGAACCCCTAAACACAAGGGGTGGGGTTATTCCCCGGGTAAATTCGGCACCCGCTCCTGTTCTGGCAGCTGCCCGGCCAGCGAATTGGGGGCGCTTTCAACGATACGAACGGTTCGGACATCTCCGATAGACAAATTCGGATCAGACACATGAACCGCCTGAAGATGTTCGGATTTTCCGACAAACTGCCCCTCCAGCCGGCCTGCTCTTTCAAACAGGACACGCACAGTTCGCCCGACCATCCTTTCCTGTGCCGCAACCTGTTGTGACTTGAGCAGTTCCTGCAATTTCTGCAAGCGGTCTGCCTTGGCGTCTTCCGGAACCTGGTCGCGTTCTGCCGCCGGCGTGCCCGGGCGGGGCGAATATTTGAAGGAATAGGCCTGTCCATAGCCGACCGCCTCGACCAGTGACATGGTCTGGGCAAAATCCGCGTCGCTCTCGCCCGGAAATCCCACGATGAAGTCGCCGCTAATCAGGATATCGGGCCTTGCAGCGCGAATTCTGTCGATGAGTTTCAGATACGCGTCTGCCGTGTGCTTTCGGTTCATGGCCTTCAGGATGCGGTCGCTGCCCGATTGCACGGGCAAATGCAGATATGGCATCAGCTTTTCGCAATCACCGTGCAGCGCAATCAGATCATCGGTCATGTCGTTTGGATGGCTCGTCGTATAGCGGATGCGTTCCAGCCCGTCGACGCCCGCAAGCTGCGTGATCAGGCCGGCCAGCCCGGACACGCCGCCCCCGTCATGGCCGTGGTAAGCATTCACGTTCTGACCAAGCAGGGTTATCTCCTTGACGCCGCGCTCCACCAGATCCCTTGCTTCGGCAAGGATCGGCTCGACCGGCCGCGACACCTCGACACCGCGCGTGTAGGGAACAACGCAGAATGCACAGAACTTGTCGCATCCCTCCTGAACAGTCAGAAAGGCCGAAGGCCCGCGGCGCATTTTCGGGCGACGCGCCATCCGTTCAAATTTGTCCTCTTCGGGAAAATCGGTGTCCAGTGCTTTCCTGCCACCGCCGGCCCTGGCTTCCAGTTCTGCCAGCCTGTGATAGCTTTGCGGGCCAACCACGATGTCAACCATCGGCTGACGGCGCATGATCTCTTCGCCTTCGGCCTGCGCAACACAGCCTGCCACGCCGATTTTCAATGCCGGATTGCTGGCCTTGAGACCTTTGAAACGCCCAAGCTCCGAATAGATTTTCTCGGCCGCCTTTTCGCGGATATGACAGGTGTTCAGCAGGATCATGTCGGCATTTTCCGGGGTTTCGGACTGCTCATATCCCGCGCCGGAAAGCACTTCAGCCATCCGCTCGCTGTCATAGACGTTCATCTGGCATCCATAGGTCTTGATGTAGAGCTTTTTGGTGTCAGACATGGGGCCGCCCCGGCAGGAAGTTGGAAGACCGGTTACTTATCTTGGTTCCGGGCGGCCTGCAACGGTTGCATTCGCCCCGGCTCTTGTGATTTTCATGGCCCCATGCGGCCGGAACTGTGAGGCAGTTGATGAAATACACCGACCTCGATGACTTTCTGAAGAATGGCCGGGCGGCCCTTGCCAAGGGGCCGGTTGCGCTGATCTTCGTCGAAGACCTCGTGGAAGCCGACACAACGATCCGCCACCATCAGAACCTGGGATTCGCGTCGGTCGTGATCTTTGCCCCCGATGAACTGGTCCTGCCCGAGGACACAGAGCGCTCGGTGCACCGGGTCAGTCATGATACCGGCGCCGCCAACGCCCTCATGGATGCGGTCAACGCCGTCATCGGGGTCGGCGCTGGCCAGTGGTTTTACTACTGTTACAACGCTGAATATCTTTTCTACCCGTTTTGTGAATCGCGCACGATCTCCGAAATGCTGGCGTTTCACACGGAAGAACGGCGGGATGCAGTTCTGAGCTATGTCGTCGACCTTTATGCCGGCGACCTCGCCAGTCAGCCCAATGCTGTCTCGCTTGACCAGGCATACCTCGACAAATCGGGCTACTATGCGCTTGCCCGGTCGACCGAAGACGGCGCGGCCCCAAAAGAACGTCAACTCAACTTTTACGGCGGGCTTCGCTGGCGTTTCGAAGAACATATCCCCGAACAGCGCCGAAAAATCGACCGCATCGCGCTGTTTCGCGCCAAACCCGGATTGAAACTGAGAAGCGACCACACCTTCAATGACGAGGAATACAATACCTATTCATGCCCGTGGCATCACAACATCACCGTCGCGATTGCCTCATTCCGGACAGCCAAGGCCCTGAAGGCAAATGCCGGCTCAACCTTTGAAATTCACACATTCAAGTGGCACAATTCCACCCCGTTCAAGTGGAACTCCAAGCAATTGCTCGACCTGGGATTGATCGAACCGGGCCAGTGGTTCTAGCACGCCGCCGCCAAAGCATGTCGCTCAAGAGCGGGAACCGGTCTTGAGCTTCCCGGGCATGCGAAAACAAGGCGCTGGAGCGTTTCGCGTGAATACGAACGAACGCGACACGCTCTAAGACCGGCGCAACCTGATGACAACATCGACCTTGGCAATCTCGGCCCCCTTCGGTGGCGTCGGCAGGCTTGCGATTTCCAGCTCTTCGACCGGCGCATCGGTAAGCTCGGCCGTGTCTTCCCAATAAAAATGCGGGTGGTCGTCAAGTCGGGTATCAAAATAGCTTTTCGCGCCGTTGATCGTGATCTCGCGCAAAAGACCCGCCTCGCTGAAAGCGCGCAAGGTATTGTAGACCGTGGCCAGCGAGACCGTTTCACCGGTTTCGCGCACCGCATCGTAAAGGCTTTCTGCCGATACATGCCGGTCCTGGCCGTCGCCCACCAGCAATGTTGCCAGCACAAGGCGCTGCCGGGTCGGGCGCAGGCCGCCCAACCCCAGCCACCTTAACGAACGGGCCACCGTTTCGTTTTCATGTGTGCTTTCGGTTTCCATGTCGGTCCCTGTATATGATGGCCCGCAGGCAACTATCAAACTATTTTCATTGCAGGGACCG
>JALSJL010000094.1 GCA_026989405.1 Marinosulfonomonas sp.
TGACGCCGAACTAGACCGCAAGAAAACAGCCGCGATGTTTGCAGGCTTCATCACCAAAAATGCGCCCGAAGAGGCCTTGATGGGCGAAGTGGAAGATACCAGCGAAGGCATCGGTATCGCGAGCCTTGAACCCGGCACCTTGCAGGTTCTGCTGCCCGGCGAGGACATCAAGTTCTCCAGCCCCGCCGATGTGGGTGGGGGTTATGAGGCGTTCCAGTATCGCACCCTGCTGGCGATCTCGGCCTCGCTTGGTTTGCCCTATCATCTGGTCACCGGCGATGTGCGTCAGGCCAATTACTCGAGCCTGCGGGCCGAGCTGGTCGAGTTCCGCCGCCGGATCAGGCAATTGCAGCACGGGGTCATGGCGCACCAGTTCTGCCGCCCGGTCTGGCATCGCTGGTTGGAGGCGGCGGCCCTGTCTGGTGCGCTCGACCTGCCGGACATGGCCAAGGCCAAACCGGTCCACTGGATCCCGCCGCGCTGGGATTGGGTCGATCCGCTGAAGGACATTCAGGCGCAATTGCTGGGGATCGAAGCCGGTCTGATGTCGCGGCGCAAGGCGGTGGAGGCCACCGGCTACGACATCGAGGAAATCGACCGCGAGAACGCAGCAGATGCGGAGCGTGCCGCCGCACTGGGCCTGCATTACAGCACCAGTCCCGGCGAGACGCAGGGGCCGCGGGCGACGCCGCAAAAGCAGGCTGATCCCAAGCAAATGACCAAACAATCCAACCAATAAGGATTCAAACCATGAAAACCTGGTATTCGATCTGCGCCCTCAATGATGGCGCGGAAATCTCGATCTATGACGAAATCGGCGCTTACGGTGTCTCGGCCAAGGCCTTTCTGGCCGACCTCGGCAAGCTGCCGGACAAGGCCCCGCTGACGCTCAGGCTCAACAGCCCGGGCGGGTCGGTGTTCGATGCGGTGGCGATCTACAACGCCCTGCAGCGCCACGCGGGCATGGTGACCGTTTCTATCGACGGCATTGCCGCGTCCGCCGCCTCCTACATCGCCATGGCGGGCGACGAGATTATCATGCCCGAAAACGCCTTTCTGATGATCCACGACCCCTCAGGCATGGTGATGGGCACGGCGTCGGACATGCGATCCATGGCTGAGGCGCTCGACAAGATCGGAGCCAGCCTGCTGCGCGGCTATGCGGCGAAATCCGGCAAGCCTGAAAAGGACATCGTGCAACTGATGGCCTAGGAAACCTGGCTGGATGCCGCCGAGGCACTGGAGATGGGATTTGCCGACACAATGTCTGAGCCGGTGAAAATGGCTGCCAGCTTTGATGTCAGCCGGTTCCAGAACACGCCGCCGGAAATCGGAGCCTTACTATTTTGCAAGTCTACGCGCCTCACTTCTCATGTTTCTACGCCACCTGTGGTCGCTCGGCGTTGTTGGGAATGTCAGAATTCCTTCTTTGCAGCAAACACGAAAATGGCGTCTATGGTCTTCTGAGCCTGTTACAGTCAGGCCTGCGGCTTCACAAATTCCAATGCAATCTCGATAGTGCTTTCTCATCTCCAATCCTCCAAATCTTTGTTGGCAAAGTGTTTTTTTGTCTTGCGGAATTATTTGGGGCGCAGACCCTTTAATGTCCTCCAATTGGCATCGGTAGGGCGCTTAACTTCCCAATAAATCCACCCGTTGAGGCTGGGGCGCGTCCCACTTTTTGTCATGGCAGCGCTGCCTGCGGCATCTGACGGACTTTTGGCGCGATGACCCTCGACCACCCACACCCCGTTTTCGATGTATCCGCGAAAAACCTGCCCGTTATATTCCATTCGCAATTCGGTGCCGTGAGGCAATTCCACACCTTTGCCGGACCAAGGCCGACCGCTGGGCGCATCGGCAGGTGGGGCCGATTTTCCGCCAGCTTCAGAATCCGGCAAGTTCAATAACCGCCTAAGGGCGAGGTATTCCGGCTCATCAAAACCTTTCCGTTCAAGTTCGATCATCTGGTGGATGTCGAAATCAATCTCGATGGTGCGAAGCGTGCTCATGGTCATTCCTTTCGATAAGCGGTTTTCAGGGCCTTGCGCTCTGCTTAGGCTTCGGGAATCGTAAATTCAAGTAGTTAAGTAAATATAGTAGTAAAAATAGTATGCTCGATGACCGATGCCTTTTCGGTCATCGAGCTCACCCGCGCGCTTGAAAACATCCCGCTCAAGCCCGCAACCCTCTCGGGCTCCGGCCTGTTTTCCGATCGCGGCGTGCGGTCCCGCACCGTCGTGATTGAATCCCGTGACGGTACCCTGTCGCTGATCCCGTTTTCCGAACGCGGCTCGGCATACGACCAGCAAGTGCCGGAGCGGTGCGATGTGCGGGCGTTTGTTTGCCGCCAGTTCAAGAAGCAGGACGTGCTCTGGGCCTCGGAAATTCAGGGCATTCGCGCCTTTGGCACCGACAGCGAGACCCAGCAAATTCAGGCCGAGGTCGCCCGCCGCCTGCGTCGCCTGCGGACCGACGCCGAGGCCACGTTCGAATACCATCTGCTGAATGGCATTCAGGGCAAAGTGCTCGATCCCAAGGACGGAGCGACGGTCATCGACTACTTCACCGAGTTTGCGATTACCCCGGCCACCGAGGTCAACTTCGATCTTGCCGCCACCAATTCCGGCTCCGGCGTGCTGCGCAAACGCTGTCAGGCGCTGATTGAAAGCGTTGAGGATAGCCTTGGCGGGCTGTCCACCGGCGCGGTGCAATTGCGTGCCGAATGCGGCTCGGCCTTCTTTGCCGATCTGGTGGCCCACAAGGAGGTGCGCGAGACTTACCTCAATACCGCAGCTGCCGCCGACCTGCGTAGCCGGGTGTCCGACGAGGTCAGCTTTGGCGGCATCAACTTCCGTCGCTATCGGGGCAACGCGGCGTTCGGCGTGCCGGTCGACAAGGCGTTCTTCTATCCCGAAGGGGTCGAGGGGTTGTTTGAAATCTACTACGCCCCGGCGGACACCTTCGAGACGGTCAATACGCTGGGCCTGCCGCTCTACGCCCGTTCCATTCCGGACCGGGATCGCGACGAATGGGTGCGTCTCGAGATCGAAAGCAACCCGCTGCCGATCTGCACCCGCCCGCAGGTTTTGCGGTCTGCCCGTCGCACCTGATGAACGCCTTTGCCATTGGCATGGACGCATTGTTCGCGGACGACAATATCGCCACGGATGCCATCTACACGGCCGGGGGTGGCAATCCCGTTCTCGTTCGTGTAGTGGCGCGCCGCGCCGACAGTATTACCGGCTTTGGCGAGGCGAAACTCTGGTCGGAAACCCAGAGGTTCGATTTGCGCGTCAGCGAAGTGGCCAACCCGCGCCCCGGCGACCGGCTGGAAATCGGTGGTGAGGCGTTTCTGATTCAGGGCGAGCCGGTGCGTGATGCGGAACGTCTGATCTGGACCATCGATGTGCATCCGGCATGAGATTGAAACTCGACATCGATCCGGACGTCGCCGCGATGATGCAGGCCGAGGTGCTGGCGGGCGAACGCGCGGTCACCGCTGCCATGCGTCAGGCGGGCAGTGATCTGAAGGCCGACTGGCGGGGGCAGATTACCGGCGCTGGCCTCGGGCAACGGCTGGCGCGCAGCATCCGCAACAAGACCTACCCTGAGCGTGGCGAAAGCCTGGATGCCGCAGCCTTCATCTGGTCCAAGGCCCCGAAGATCATCCGCGCCCATGACAAGGGCATGCTGATCCGCTCGAAACGCGGCTTCTATCTGGCCATCCCGACCGAAGCCGCCGGCAAGGGCCGTGGTGGCGCGCGGCTCACCCCCGGAGAATGGGAACGCCGCCGCGGCATGCGGTTGAGGTTCATCTACCGCCGCAACGGGCCGAGCCTTCTGGTGGCCGAAAAGGCGCGGATCAACACGCGCGGCACGGCGGTGGCGTCGCGCTCTAAAACTGGACGCGGGCAGGTTTCTGCGCCGATCTTTATTCTGGTGCCGCAGGTCAAACTGCGAAAACGGCTCGATCAGGCGCGGGATGCGGACAAGGTGGCGAGGTCGGTGCCAGGGTTAATTGTGGAAAAGTGGGTGGATCAGGCATGAATCACAGCCCGGAATTTCCGATATTGTGGACAAGCTCCAGTCAATGGCATATATTGCCAATGACAAGAAAGGATACTCCATGGCCACACGAAACGTCGTTCTGACCGATGCACAATCCAGCCTGGTCGACCGTTTGGTCGAGACCGGCCGCTATCAAAATGCCAGTGAAGCCATGCGCGCCGGTTTACGCCTTCTGGAGCGCGAGGAAAGCGAACTCGATGCCCTGCGCAACCAGCTCTCGGCCGGATTGGCGCAGGCCAGAACCGGTGATCTGGCCGAAGGGAGCGGCGAGGATGCCATCCGGCGCGTCTTTGCCGCTGCGCGGGGAAAAGCCTGATGCCCAAACCCTGGCGGCTGACCCGTCAGGCCGAGGCGTCCCTTCTGGATATTGCCCTCTGGACGATCGACACCTTCGGGCCACGTCAGGCGCAGGCCTATGAGGAAGACCTGATCGCGCGCTGTTCCGGCATCGCATCGGGGGCCGTGCCATCACAAAGCTGTCGGGCGATCATCGATCCGGATCTGAAGGAGGATCTGCGCTTTGCCCGTTCGGGGCAGCATTTCATCGTGTTTGTCGAGGATGAGGCGAGTGTAATCATCGTGGATTTTCTTCACGGCAGAAGCGATCTGCCGACAAAGCTCGCCAGCCTTGAGAAACACAAACCAGAGCAAAACCATTAACAGGCTGCTGAAGAAGTCGGCTCTCGACATGTTTTTTGGAACATGATTCACTTTCCGCACGGTAACGACGGGGGTGATGATGCGCGGTGCG
>JALSJL010000095.1 GCA_026989405.1 Marinosulfonomonas sp.
ATTCGCATCCTCCCCGGCACCCGCGTTCCCGCAGACGGACATGTCATTGAAGGCGAAAGCGAAATCGACCGCTCCTTGCTGACCGGCGAAAGCCTTCCGGCGGCTGTCTCGAACTCGTCGGCAGTCAGCGCGGGCGAGGTCAACCTGACCGGCCCGCTGCTGGTGCGCGTGGAGGCCGCCGGCGAAGACAGTTCGTTGCGGCGCATGGCCGAGCTTGTCGCGCTCGCTGAAAACTCACGCAACCGCTATACCTCGCTTGCCGACAGGGCCGCGGCAGTCTATGCGCCCGCGGTCCATATCCTGGCGCTCCTGGCCTTCGGTGGCTGGTTTCTGGCCAGCGCGGATGTGCGACTGGCGCTCAACATTGCGGTCGCGGTGCTGATCATTACCTGCCCCTGCGCGCTGGGGCTGGCCGTGCCTGCAGTCACGACGGCGGCCTCGGGGCGTCTGTTCAAGGAGGGCCTGCTGATCAAGAGCCCGACGGCGCTGGAGCGCCTGGCCGAAGTGGACACGGTGGTCTTTGACAAGACGGGAACGCTGACCACCGGCACGCCCGACCTGATGGACGTCGAAAGTTACGCGGACGGTGATCTGGCGCTGGCCGGCGCATTGGCGCAGGGCTCGGCGCACCCCCTGGCACAGGCCTTGTTGCGGGCCGTGTCGGCGCGTGGCGTGGAACTGGCGGATGTCGACAACATCACCGAAGTGCCCGGGCGCGGCGTGGAAGGAACCTGGCGCGGTGAAGTCGTCCGGCTTGGCCGGGCCGAATGGCTCGGGGCCAGCCCGGCCCGTTCGACGGCAACCTGTCTGAAATCCGGTGACAACGACCCGGTGACGTTCCGTTTTCGCGACAGTCTGAAAACGGGCGCGAAAACGCTGATCGAGGATCTCGAGGCGCAGGGCTATGACGTCATATTGCTGTCCGGGGACGTGCCGTCGTCGGTTGCCGAGATTTCCGGGCGCGTGGGCATCGAGGCATGGGAAGCCGAAATGATGCCGGCCGACAAGTCGGCGCGCATTGCGATGCTGGCAAAGACCGGGCGAAAGGTCTTGATGGTGGGCGACGGGTTGAATGATACCGCGGCGCTGGCCGGTGCGCATGTGTCGATCTCCCCTGCCAACGCGCTGGAAGCGGCGCGGGTCGTTTCCGACATCGTGCTGCTGGGAGAGCAGCTGACGGCGATATCCGAGGCCATCCGGACCTCACGTTCCGCAACCCGCCGGATCAAGGAAAATTTCGCAATCGCCGTGCTTTACAACCTGATCGCCGTGCCGATCGCGCTGGCAGGCCTGGCTACGCCGCTTGCCGCAGCGCTTGCCATGTCGGCGTCGTCGATATCGGTTTCCCTGAATTCGCTGAGGCTCGTGAAAAAATGAATGTGCTGGTCATCCTCATTCCGGTGTCATTGCTGCTTGGCGGGCTGGGGCTGGCGGCCTTTTTCTGGGCCATCGGTCACCGCCAGTTCGAAGACCCGGAAGGCGACAGCTACCGGATCCTGACCGAGGATTACGACGACCGGCCCAAGGAATAGGCCAAAGCATGTTGCTCATGAGCGGGCACCGGTCTTGAGCTTGTCGGACCTGCGAAAACAGCGCGTTGGAGCATGTCGCACAAGACTGGATTCAGCCTGGCACACCATAGAGGGCAGGCGGCTGCCCGGCTGGGCGCGGCCCGGCAAAGCGGGTGTGATTTGACGCGACATGCTCTAGCCGCCACCGTCGTCTTCTGCCCGTTTCCGTTCAGCCCGCTCCAGCAGTTGCTTCACCTGCGGGCCGATGTCTTCGACAATTTTCGCGACACCGCGCTTGTTGGGGTGAAGGGCGTCGGCCTGAAAAAAGGTCTCCAGCGTTTCGGCGCGGTCCGGCAAGTTGGCCAGCGCGGCCAGAAAGTTCTCATGAAGCGCGACATCGTATTTTTCGGCAAGTTCCGGGTATATGGCGTTGAATTCCCGGGCATATTGCGGGCCAAAATTGCCCGGCGCCGCGATCCCCACCAGAAGCACTTCGGGACCGTTCTCGGTGGCCACCGAAAGAATGGCCTCAAGATTGCCGCGCACCTCGCCAGGGTCGATGCCGCGCAGCGCGTCATTGCCGCCAAGCGCCACGATCAGGGCATCAGGCCGCCCGTTCATCGCCCACCCGATGCGAGAGCGCCCGCCCCGCGTCGTGTCGCCCGAGACGCCCGCATTCACGACCTCGACGTCCAGACCGGAGCGTCGCAGCCATCGTTCCAGTTGCGGCACGAACCCGTCTTCGGGCGGCAGGCCGAAACCCTGGACCAGACTGTCGCCCAGGGCGACCAGCCTGAGCGGCTTGGCCCAGGCGCCTGGTGCGGCCCATGTCAGCACCGCAATCAGACCCAGCACCGCCATCAGCGGCCATGCGCCCCGTTTCGGCCAATCCGGCATCGCCATTTGTTTACCTCTCATGGTCATCTTGCAGGTGACTCTCCTATTTCTGTGTGGTGTGGTCAAATCGGCAGGTCTGCAGGAGCGCAAGGGTTGAGCATCATTTCATTGAAAAACGTATCCCTGACACTGGCGGGGAATGCCGGCGCAGTTGAAATCCTGCATGACATCACGCTCGAAATCGAGGCGGGCCAGTCAACCGGCCTGGTTGGCCCATCCGGGTCGGGGAAGTCTTCATTGCTCATGTTGCTTGGTGGGCTTGACCGGGTATCCAGCGGCCAGATCAGCGTGCTCGGCCGGGATTTGTCTGCCATGGACGAGGATGCGCTGGCCCGGTTCCGGCGCGAGCACATGGGGATCGTCTTTCAGTCGTTTCACCTGATCCCGACCATGACCGCTCTTGAAAACGTCACCACACCGCTGGAACTTGCGCGCGTGGGCGATGCGGAAGAACGGGCCAGATCCGAGCTGGCGTCGGTCGGGCTTTCCGACCGGCTGCATCACTACCCCGCGCAATTGTCGGGCGGCGAACAGCAGCGGGTCGCCCTGGCGCGCGCCGGGGTCGTGCGCCCGGACATCCTGCTGGCCGATGAGCCGACGGGGAACCTGGATGCCGCAACCGGGCAGGTCATCATGAACATGCTGTTCGAACTGGCCGCGCGCCATGGCACCACGCTGATCCTTGTGACGCACGCGCGCGAACTGGTCGATCGCTGCGACCGGGTGGTCGAGCTTCGCGATGGCCGGGTGTTCTCGGCGCCACCGGGCGGGGCCGCGGGATGAGCATCGCCGTTGCGCTCAGGATCGCCCGGCGAGAGATGCGCGGTGGCCTGCGGGGCTTTCGCGTCTTTCTGGCCTGCCTTGCCCTGTCGATCGCGGCCATTGCGGCGATTGACAGCGTTCGGACCGGAATAGAAACCGGGCTGGAGCGCGAAGGCGCCTCCATTCTCGGAGGCGACGCAGAGATCGAACTTACATACCGCTTTGCCTCCGAGCCGGAGCGCCGGTGGATGGAAGGCGCAGCCCTTGCGGTTTCTCAGATTGCCGACTTCCGTTCGATGGCCACAACCGGCACCGGGGACGACGCGCGCCGGGCCCTGACGCAGGTGAAAAGTGTTGACGAGAATTATCCGCTGTATGGCTCGGTCCGGCTGGAACCGGACATGCGCCTGGCGGATGCGCTTGCCGGGGAAAACGGCCTGCCCGGCGCCGTCGTGGCACCCGCTCTGGCCGAGCGTCTGCAATTGCCGGTCGGTGGCCGATTTCGCCTCGGCGGGCAACAGTTTGTCCTGACGGCGTTGCTGGTGCGTGAGCCCGACAATGTCACAGGGTCATTCACCCTGGGGCCACGCACCTTGGTGCGAACCACCGATCTTGCGGGGTCGGGGCTGCTGTCCCCCGGCACGCTGTTTGAAACCGGATACCGGCTGAAACTCGCGCCTGGTGTTGATCTCGACGCGCTGCAGGCGGCCGCCAGGGACGCCATGAAAGGCGGGGCCTTTCGCTGGCGAGACAGGCGCAACGGCGCGCCGGGGATCCGCGATTTCGTCGATCACCTGGCAGTGTTTCTGTCGCTGGTCGGCCTGGCGGGGCTGGCTGTGGGCGGGGTCGGTATTTCCGTGGCCGTGCGCAGTTTCCTGGAAGAAAAACTGCCCACGATTGCGACGCTCAAGGCAATCGGGAGCGACCGGTCGACGATTTTCATGATCTATGCCTTTCAGATCGGTGCAATGGCGGGGCTGGGGATCGTGCTGGGGCTGTTGCTGGGGGCAAGTGCCCCGCTGGCGCTGGCCCCCCTGATTCGCGCCCGGCTGCCGGTGCCGGTCGATATCGGCATCCATGCCGGCCCGTTGGCCGTGGCGGCGGCCTATGGCGTGCTTGCGGCCGCGCTGTTTGCCCTCTGGCCGCTTGCACGCACCGAACGCATTCGCCCGGCGACCCTTTTTCGCTCGGCCGCGACCGGAATTGCCGGCTGGCCGCGCTGGCGATACATCCTGTCGGCCGGCGTCATCCTGGCCCTGTTGCTTGGCATGGCCGTCATCGCCACAGGCGCGCCCGGGCTGACGCTCTGGGCGGCATCGGGGCTGTTTGCAGCGGCCTTCGCTCTGGGGCTGGCCGCGCGCGGTATACGGTTGCTGGCCCGCCTGAGTTCCAGGCGAAACCTGACGCGCCGCTTGCCGGCGGTGCTGCTGGGGCTGAGGGCCGTTGCCGGCCCCGGTTCGGAGGCGCGCGTGGTCGTGATGTCGCTTGGTCTCGGGCTTTCGGTTCTGGCAACCATCGGGCAGATTGACAGCAATCTTCGGGCGGCCATATCCCGGGATCTTCCCGATGTGGCGCCGTTGTTTTTCGTGGTCGATATCCAGCCTGACCAGATCGCCCGCTACCGGTCGCTTCTGGAAAAGGACCGCGATGTCGAAAAGCTCCGCACCGCGCCCATGCTGCGGGGGGTGATCACCGAGATCAATGGCCGCCCGGCACGCGAAGTGGCCGGGGATCATTGGGTTCTGGCAGGCGATCGGGGCATCACATATGCCGACCGCCCTCCGGACCAGGGAAAGCTGGTGGCCGGGACGTGGTGGCCCCCCGGCCATGAGGGGCCGCCGCAAGTGAGCTTTGCAGCCGACGAAGCCGAAGAACTGGGGCTGAAGCTTGGCGACCGGCTGACGGTCAATGTTCTGGGGCGTGACATCGAGGCGGAAATCACCAGCTTGCGGGATGTGGATTTTTCCAGCGCGGGCATGGGGTTCGTTCTGACGATGAACCCCAAGGCGCTGGCCGGCGCGCCACACAGCTACATTTCGACAATTCATGCCGGCAAGGAGGCCGAGGGGCGTTTGCTGCGTGTTCTTGGCGAAGAATTCCCCAACGTCACGGCCATCAGTGTCCGGGAGGCCATTGAGCGGGTGGCCGACATCCTGGCATCGATCTCGGCGGCCCTGGTCTATGGTGCGCTTGCAACCCTGCTGACCGGGGCGGTGGTATTGATCGGTGTCGCGGCGGCCGGCGCGCGCGGGCGCGCGTTTGAGGCATCGGTTCTCAAGACATTGGGCGCGACGGGCGGGTTGGTGCAGATGAGTTTCCTGTTCCGGTCGCTGATCCTGGGGGCCGCGGCGGGGGCTGTGGCGGTTTCGGCGGGAGCCGGGGCGGCCTGGGCCGTCATGACTTTCGCGATGAAATCCGGGTATGAATTCGCGCCAATGTCAGCCCTTGTTGTCATCGCCAGCGGGATGTTGGTGAACGTGGTGGCCGGCGCGGTTTTCCTGGGGCGGTCGCTGGCCGAGCCGCCGGCGCGGATCCTGCGCGACAGACAGTGACGACAACACACGATTTCGCTTGACGATAATGCGGCTCTGGCCTACCACGCATGCGCTTTGGCGGAGTAGCTCAGTTGGTTAGAGCAGCGGAATCATAATCCGCGTGTCGGGGGTTCAAGTCCCTCCTCCGCTACCAACCCTTTCCTGATATTCAGTGCTGGCGTGATCCTGGACCGGTTTTCGGACGGCCGCGAGGGCTCGTCCCGCGGCGGGGCTTGTTGTCGGGCAGGGGCTCGGAGTTCAAGTCGGCGGGGCTCTGAATTTGATCAAATATTGTGACCGATGCCCGTTTGTCGTTGACCTGCCGGAAAAAAGCCCGAAGAGTCTGCATCTGGTACGGGCTATCAAAATGGGGATCCGAAATGCTTGAGAAGCGCAAATTTTATATTGACGGTGCGTGGGTTGACCCGATTTCGGGCCGGGACCTTGACGTGATCGACCCTTCGAACGAAGAGGTTTGCGCGGTCATTTCCCTGGGTGGACAGGAAGACACGGATGCCGCCGTCTCGGCCGCCCGGCGGGCCTTTGACGGTTGGAGCCAATCGACCAGGGCCGAGCGGCTGGACGCGCTTGAGGCGCTGCTGGCGGCCTACAATGCGCGTGCCGACGAGATGGCGGAAGCGATGAGCCTGGAAATGGGGGCGCCGATCGATCTGTCGCGCAGCTCTCAGGTCGGGGCGGGGTCCTGGCACATCGAGGAAACCATAGATGCGCTGAAGGATTTCGAGTTTGATCAGATGTTGGGCGATCACGCCCCGATGGACCGAATTCTATATGAGCCCGTGGGGGTTGCGGGACTGATCACGCCCTGGAACTGGCCGATGAACCAGGTTGCGCTGAAGGTCGCCCCGGCGATTGCCGCGGGGTGCACGATGGTGCTCAAACCTTCGGAAATTGCACCGCTTTCGTCGCTTCTCTTTGCCGAAATGGTGGATGAGATCGGTCTGCCGGCCGGTGTATTCAACCTGGTGAACGGCGACGGCCCCGGTGTGGGCAGCCAGATGTCTGCCCACCCGGATATCGACATGATTTCCTTCACCGGGTCGTCGCGCGCCGGCAAGCTGATTTCGAAATCGGCCGCCGACACGATCAAGCGTGTCAGCCTTGAGCTGGGCGGCAAGGGCGCCAACCTGATTTTTGCCGATGCCGACGACAAGGCGGTCGTGCGCGGGGTTCGGCACTGTTTCCAGAATTCGGGCCAGTCGTGCAATGCGCCGACCCGGATGATGGTCGAGGCCGCACGCTACGATGAAGCGGTCGAGCAGGCGGCGGCAGAGGCGGAAAAGACCGCCGTGGATGTGGCAAGCAAGCCGGGGCGCCACATCGGGCCGGTTGTTTCGCAACTTCAATACGACAAGATCCAGGGGCTGATCCAGAAAGGCATCGAAGAAGGTGCGCGGCTGGTGGCGGGCGGCCTCGGGCGGCCGGAAGGACACAACCGGGGCTATTTCGTGCGCCCGACGGTGTTTGCCGACGTGACCCCGGACATGACCATCGCACAGGAGGAAATCTTCGGGCCGGTTCTTTCGGTGATGAAGTTCGGCAGCGAAGACGAAGCCCTGAAGGTTGCCAACGATACGGTCTACGGGCTGACGAACTATGTGCAGACCCAGGATCGGGAGCGGGCAAGACGGCTGGCCCGGCGCCTGCGTTCGGGGATGGTCGAGATCAACGGCCATTCACGCGGAAAGGGCGCGCCGTTTGGTGGCTACAAGCAGTCGGGCAACGGCCGCGAAGGCGGGCTTTGGGGGCTGCATGAGTTCCTGGAAGTGAAATCGGTCGGCGGCTGGGAAGAATAGTGCCATTGGAGGAGGGGGCTGTCTGCCCCCTCTGGCCGCTTTCAGCGCCCATTCACCCCCGAGGATATTTCGGCGAAAAAGAACCGGCCGGGACGCTGTGAGAGGCGTGACCGGGTGTTGCCAGGTGGCACATGCGGTTTCAGCCGGCGGTGTCCTTGACGGCTTCCATCGATACATGGGTCGAGGTGTTTGCGACAAATGGCAGTGTCGAAACCTTTTCGCCCAGCACTGATCTGTAGGTCTTGATGTCCGTTGTGCGGATTTTCAGGAGATAGTCGAAGGCGCCCGCGATCATGTGGCATTGCTCGACCTCGGGCAATTCCCGGACCGCGGCATTGAAGGCCGCCAGTGCCTTTTCCGAGGTGTCGGACAGTTTGACCTCGACGAAAGCCACATGTTCAAGCCGAAGTTTGGCCGGGTTGACGATGGCCCGGAAGCCGAGGATGTAGCCGTCGGCCTGCAGCCGTTTCAGGCGCACCTGGCAGGGGGTTTTCGAGAGTCCGACACGTCGGGCCAGTTCGGTGACCGGCAGGCGGCCGTGTTGCGACAGAATCGCCAGAATCTTCCTGTCGTAGCCGTCTAGTGGATCGAAATTGTCGATTGTTTTGGGCATCTGGACCAAAATACTCCGAAAAAATGGTTCAAGGGATGGTATATTCACCAGTATTGGGAAGCAAGACTTTCGCCGATTTGTTACGCTGAGCCGGCAACAGACAGGGGCCGGCAAATGACATCGCTTGAACAACTGCGTGAAACCATTCGCAGCAATCGCCTTGAGCCGGATGCCGCCGTCTTGCAGCGTTTGCGCGAGAACGCCGGGATTTCGGCCGACCGGCGTGCCCTTGCGGCGCAACGTGCCGTTGGTCTGGTGCGCGAGATCCGGAAGCTGCGCAGTCCGGGCCTGATGGAGGTGTTTCTGGCCGAATACGGCTTGTCCACCGACGAAGGGGTGGCGCTGATGTGTCTGGCCGAGGCGTTGCTGCGGGTGCCCGACGTGCAGACCATTGACGAGCTGATCGAAGACAAGATTGCCCCTTCCGACTGGAGCGAGCATCTTGGCCGGTCCTCGTCGCCGATGGTCAATGCGTCGACCTGGGCGTTGATGCTGACCGGCAAGGTTCTGCGCGAGGACTCGGAAGGGCTGGCGGCCCGGTTGAAGGGGGCGGTCCGTCGGGTCGGAGAGCCGGTCATCCGCACCGCGGTCGGGCGTGCGATGAAAGAGATGGGGCGCCAGTTCGTGTTGGGCGAAACGATGGCCGACGCCATCCGGCGTGGTCAGGCCATGCAGGACAAGGGCTACAGTTACTCTTACGACATGCTGGGCGAAGCGGCTTTGACGGCTGCCGATGCCAGGCGAAACCACGACGCCTACGCGGCCTCGATCGCCAGGCTTGCGCCGCTTTGCACGGGGTCCGACCCACGCGACAACCCCGGCATTTCCATCAAGCTGTCGGCCATCCACCCGCGCTATGACGCGATGCAGCACGAAAGGGTCATGGGTGAACTGGTCCCACGGGTGCGCGATCTGGCCCGGCAGGCGGCGGCACATGGGATGGGGTTGAACATCGACGCCGAAGAAGCCGACCGGCTGGAGCTGTCGCTTGACGTGATCGAGGCGGTCCTGCGCGATGACGGGCTTGCCGGCTGGGACGGGTTTGGCGTGGTGGTCCAGGCCTATTCCAAACGCGCCGGCGCGGTGATCGACTGGCTGCATGCCCTGGCCGCCGGGCTTGACCGCAAGATCATGGTGCGCCTGGTCAAGGGGGCCTACTGGGACACCGAGATCAAGCATGCCCAGGTCGAGGGGCTGGCCGGTTTCCCGGTGTTCCAGCGCAAGGAAGCAACCGATGTGTCCTACCTGTGCTGCGCGCAAAAACTGCTGTCCATGCGCGCGCGCATCTATCCGCAGTTCGCAACCCACAATGCGCATACCGTCGCCAGCATTCTCGAGCTGGCCGGTGACCGGGACAGTTTCGAGTTTCAGCGCCTGCACGGCATGGGCGAGGCGCTTCATGAACTGGTGCGTGCCGCGCATGGCACGCGGTGCCGCATTTATGCGCCGGTCGGAACGCACCGCGACCTGTTGGCCTATCTGGTGCGGCGGCTGTTGGAAAATGGCGCGAACAGTTCTTTCGTAAACCAGATCGTTTCCGATGAAATCAGCCCCGAGCAGATCTGCGCCGACCCGTTTGATGCTCTGGATGCGCTTGGGTCGCCTCTCAATCCGGCGGTCGTGCCGGCCGAGCGGCTGTTTGAGCCGCTCCGGGCAAATTCGCGCGGGTTCGATCTGCGCGATCCCCTGTCGGTGAAAACCATCGAAGCCGCCCGCGCGCCCTTGCGCAAGACACAGTGGCGCGCCGGGCCGCTGATTGCGGGCCGGGCCGGTGGCGGCGGTGAGACAGTCGCCATTGTGAACCCTGCCAACCCTGCCGATGTGGTTGGCGAAGTGAGCCTTGCGGCCCCGCAGGATGTCGAAACGGCGCTGGCCGCCGCGCGTATCTGGCAGGAGGCCCCGGCCCGGCGGCAGGATATCCTGCACCGGGCGGCCGAGTTGTTCCAGACCAATTTCGGCGCGTTCTTTTCGCTTCTGGCCCGCGAAGCCGGCAAGACACCGGACGATGCGGTCGCAGAACTGCGCGAGGCGGTGGATTTCCTGTATTACTACGGCCGCGAGGGCGCGCGCCTGGCCGGCACCGGGCCGCGCGGCATCATATCCTGCATTTCCCCCTGGAACTTCCCGCTTGCGATCTTCACCGGGCAGATCGCGGCCGCGTTGGCGGCGGGCAACGGTGTGCTGGCCAAGCCGGCCGAGGCCACGCCGCTGGTCGCACACAGGGCGGTACAGCTGCTGCATGAGGCCGGTGTTGCGCGCGAGGCCTTGCAGTTGCTGCCCGGCCATGGCGCGCAGGTCGGGGCGCAGATAACCGGCACGGCCAGGATCGACGGGGTTTGCTTCACCGGCTCCACCGAAACAGCGCAGGCGATCAACCGGGCGATGGCCTCGGCGGCTGGCCCCGAGGCCCCGCTCATTGCCGAGACCGGCGGCATCAATGGGATGATTGTCGATAGCACCGCGCTGCCCGAGCAGGCGGTTCAGGACGTGCTCGACTCGGCGTTCCGGTCGGCCGGCCAGCGCTGTTCGGCACTGCGCGTGCTGTATGTTCAGGAAGATGTGGCGGACGGGTTTCTTGAAATGCTGTTTGGCGCGATGGATGAATTGCGGCTGGGCGACCCGTGGTCGATGTCCACTGATATCGGCCCGATCATTGATGCGCGCGCGCGCGCCGGGATTGCGGCACATGTCGAGACTGCGCGCCGCGAAGGGCGGCTGCTGAAACAACTCGCCGAACCGGCGGTTGGCCATTTTATTGGCCCGGCGGTTCTCCGGGTCGGCGGCATCGGCGACGTCGAACGCGAGGTGTTCGGGCCCGTGCTGCATGTCGCGACATTCGCGGCGCGCGAATTGCCAGGCATCGTCGATGACATTAATGCGCGCGGGTATGGCCTGACCTTTGGCATGCATTCGCGCATCGATGACCGTATCGAGGCCGTGACGGCGCGGATGCGGGCCGGCAATATCTACATCAACCGCAACCAGATTGGCGCGATCGTTGCAAGCCAGCCGTTTGGCGGTGAAGGCTTGTCGGGGACCGGGCCAAAGGCGGGCGGGCCAGCTTATGTAGAGCGTTTCACGCGCGATGTGGTGCTGAGTTCGGTGCCGGTTTCGGGCCGGTCCGCGGATATCGCGCAGGTGCAGCGTCTGGTTGACGCGGCCGAGGTTTCGCAGGCCCCGCTTTGGCGCCGGTCGCTGCCGGGGCCGACCGGCGAAAGCAACCGTTTGTCGGGCTATGGGCGCGGGGTGTTCCTGTGCCTTGGTGCCAGCCCGGAAGATGCCGAGATCCAGGCCGAGATCGTCAATCGCAACGGCTGTCGGGCGGTCATCGTGGCGCCGGGTGCAAAAGGCGAGGGGGCCGTCGACGGCGTGCTTGCGCGGAGCGCGCTTGAACATATCCGCGCCATAGCGGGCGTGGTGCTCTGGAGCGACGAAGCAGACAGGCGCGCGGCGCGAAAGGCCCTGGCCGCGCGCGAAGGGCCGATCCTGCCGCTGATCACCGAGCGCCACTTCGACGAACGCTGCCAGACAGAGCGCCACGTCTGCGTCGACACCACGGCGGCGGGCGGAAACGCGGCCCTGCTGGCGCAGACATCCTGAGCCACCGCGCCGTTGTCCGAGCCTGACGCTGCGGTTCAGCTGCGGGTATCCATCCAGATGGTCACAGGCCCGTCATTGACCAGGGAAACCTGCATGTCCGCGCCAAACTCTCCCGTGTCGACATGGATGCCATGGCTCGCCAGGTCGCTTGCGAACTGCTCATACAGGGCGCGACCCTGTTCGGGGGGCGCGGCGTCTGAAAAGCCGGGGCGATTGCCGCGCGATGTATCGGCGGCCAGGGTGAACTGGCTGACGACCAGTGCGCTTGCGCCGGCATCGGCCAGCGGGCGGTTCATCCGGCCCTGGTCGTCGGCGAAGATGCGCAACCGGGCGATCTTGCCGGCAAGGCGTGTCACCTCGGCTTCGCTGTCGCCCTGCATGGCGCAGATGAAGATCAGAAGGCCGGGGCCGGTTTCGCCGATGGGTCTGCCTGCGACCTCGACCGACGCCCGGGTGACGCGCTGGATCAGGGCCCGCATCAGAGCTCATCCTTCCAGGGCGGGTTTGCCCCCGCGCGCGAGACCGTGACGGCCGCGGCCCGGACGCCCAGGGAAAGCGCGCCGCTCAGCGTCGCCGCGTCAATCGTGCCCAGGGCCGCCTTGTCCAGCGCGCCGGCCCTGTCAAGGGCGGCAAGCACGCCGGCATTGAAGGTGTCGCCGGCCCCCACGGTATCGACGACCTCGACGCGCGGGGCGGGGGCGTGCAGCTCAAGCGTGCGGGTGATGGCGCGCGCGCCGTCTGCGCCTTCGGTCAGAAAGACAATGCGCGCGCTGTCACCGATCAGCTCGCGTGCAAGCGCCACCGGGTCGCCGCTGCCCGACAGCCAGAGCAGGTCCTCGTCCGACAGCTTGACGATATCGGCCCGCGCCATCATCCGGGCGATACGCGCGCGATAGGCGGGGACATCGGAAATGAAATCCGGCCGGATATTGGGATCAAGCATGGTCAGGCGACCGGTTTCGCGCATCATCAGCGCTTCGTAGGCTTCGGCACAGGGCATCACCGCAAGTGATATCCCGCCGAAAAACAGGGCCGACACGCGCGCTGGCAGTTCTGGCAGGTCGGATTCGCCCAACATCCGTCCGGCGGTGTTTTCGTCATAAAACGTATAGGTTGCCTGCCCGTCGGCAAGCTGCACAAAGGCCAGCGTGGTGGGGCGCTTGCTGATCACCGCGAGGGTTGCGTCAACCCGGCTGGCCTCCAGCGCCCGTTGCAGGCGCTGGCCGAAAAGGTCGTCGGAAAGGCCGCTGAAAAAGGCGGCTTCCGCGCCCAGCCGGCCAAGCGCGACCGCCGTGTTGAACACCGCGCCGCCGGGGAAGGGCTCAAACGCATCGTGGCCCTGGGCCGTCTTGCGCGCGAGCATGTCGATCAGGGCTTCTCCGGCACATAAAATCATCGCTGTGGTCCTTGCCGAGCCATTTTCTTTTCATCTCTGGCCAATTTCATGAAGCCCCGGGTCTCGAAACTTTCGAGACAATTCCTACATAAGAGGCAACCGAGGGAAAAGGAGGAATGACATGATCGAGAAAACGACATCCGGTGGCCTCTTGCCACAAATGCTGGCCCCGTTTCAGACCTTGGGCTCCAAATTGCGCGAGCTGCTGGTGCCGGCTTCCGAGGCCTCTTCTGACACCGAAGCCTATGAAATCGCGATCGAACTTCCGGGCGTTGACAGCGACGATATCGACGTGACGATCGAAGGCGATGTTCTGACCGTGAGCGGCGAGAAAAAACTGGAGCGCGAGGAAAAGGGCGACACCTGGTATTTTTCCGAACGCCAGTATGGCGCGTTTTCGCGCAGTTTCCGACTGCCCGCAGACGCAGACCCGTCGGCGGTATCGGCCGATCTGAAGGACGGCGTTCTGAAATTGCGTATCGGACGCCTCAAGGCCAAGGACGGCGAGGGCACGCGCAGCATTCGCATTTCCAAGGGCTGATGCCGGCAGGTTGACAAACGGGTTCGGGCGCGGCTGGTTCCGCGCCCGAATTCATTTCTGGGCAGCCAGATAGCCGATGGCGCCGGCGGCGATGGCGACAGCGAGAACGGCAAAGGTGATCTTCCAGACCGACCAGGGCCGCTCTCCCTGCACCCGCCCGCTGCGCCCGTTGACCACGAAACGATAGGTGCGCCCGCGATACTTGTAGGCGGCCAGCCAGACCGGCAGAAGCACATGTTTGAAGGTCACATCAGACACTTGTGTTCTGATCTCACGGATCCTTTGCCGGTCGCCGCCGATGTCGAACCGCACGTCGCGCCGGATCACGCGATCCATCTTTTCGCGCGCGGCGGAAAAGCCGTCCTCCAGGCTCACGGTATAACCTTCGGCGCGAAACCCCGCGAGGTATTCCGGCTGATAGGGTTCGAGTTCGGCCAGATCCCAGGGTTCCAGCGCATCGGTGAACGTCCTGGGCAATGAATGCGAGGCCAGGACCAGAACATCGTCAAACCAGCGCGCGACCCGCCCGCTGACCGAGCGCCAACGCACCTTCTGAACGCGTCTTGTCTCGGTGCGGCCGTTGCGCTTGACGGTGCGCGTGACATGGTAGATCGTGCCTCTCTGGCCGCGATACCGGCTTTTGGTATCTGCATCGAAGGTCCAGTAGGGAACGTAAATTCCCTGCATTTTCCGGCCCTTGCGTGCGTATTCTTTCAATCCGCCGGGGGCGAACCAGAGCCGGCCAAGCCAGTTGATCATGGCCTCGCGCGCTTCGCGTTCCGACAGGGAAAACGGCAGCACGCCTTTCGGTTTGATGTGCCGCTGCAGGCCGGTGTCGGTGACAATCGGGGTTGCACAAAACGGACATTGGGCGGCGTGAACATTGGGATCGAACTCGAACTCGGCTCCGCAATTCGTGCATTTGACGGTGCGGATGTCCTCGAATTCGGCTTGTGGAAGCGCCGCCTGAAGCGCCTGTTCGAAATCCAGTTCCCGGATCGGTTCAGCCGCCTCGCCATGGCCCTCGATTGCCTGGGTGTTGCCGCAGAAATCGCACACCAACTGGTCCGCAGAGGGGTCAAAACGCATGTCGGCGCCGCATTGATCGCACGGAAAGCGATAGACCTCAGCGGGTGTGCTGGTCGTGGTGGCGGGCTGATCGGGCAAGTTCGACGCCTCCGGAAAGATCTTGTGCACTCAGTCGGTTGCGGTCAGCTTTCAGGCGGCGGCGGAGGCAGGACCGTGAACAGTTGCGCCAGTTCCGCCACGTCTTCCGCGCGCATCCAGCCGTCTTGCCCGGATGTCCAGGCATAGGTGTCGCGGCTCAGGCTGCCATCGGCGGCCATCCGGCCCAGGTCCGCCCGCGAAAACGGCCCCCTGGTTTCACCGCTTTCGGCAATATGCCAGACTTTCTCGACCGGCGGTTTGGGGGGCGTCAGGGCTTGCGTCTGCGGCGCGGCAGGCGCCTGCGCGGGGGCGCTCATCGGCGCGCCCCATGGCCCGGCCTGCTGCTGGGCTATCTGGCCGGCCATGGCCATGCCCATCCCGGCGCCAAGCCCGGCCCCAAGGGCGCCACCGCCAGAGGGGTTCCGGGCCGCCGCCGTGATCGCTTCGGCCGTGGAATACTGGGTGAACCGCCCGAGATCGCCGGCTATTCCCATCGAGCTGCGCTTGTCGAGCGCCTCTTCAACTGCCGGCGGAAGCGAGATGTTCTCGATATACAATTCCGGCATCGTCAGCCCGTATTGGGCCAGCGTCCCGGCAATCTCGAAGGCCACGAGCTTTCCCAGGTCGCCGGTATTGGCGGCCATGTCCAGCACCGGAATGCCCGACTGGGCAATCACGCGCGAAAACTCCTGCACGATGATGTTTCGGATCTGAAAGCTGATCTCATCCATGGTGAATTCGCCGTCGGTGCCGACGATTTCCCGCATGAAAAGCGCCGGATCGGTCACCTTGATGGTATAGGTGCCATAGGCGCGAATGCGCATCGGGCCGAACTCGGGGTCGCGCAGGATGATCGGGTTCTTGGTGCCCCATTTGAGGTCGGAAAACCGCGTGGTGTTCACGAAGTAGATTTCGGACTTGAATGGCGACCGGAAGCCATGATCCCAGTTCTGCAGCGTCGTCAGAATGGGCATGTTGTTTGTTTCAAGCAGGTAGAGACCGGGCGTGAACACGTCGGCAATGACGCCTTCATGCACGAAAACGGCCGCCTGGCCCTCGCGCACCGTCAGCTTGGCGCCGTATTTGATTTCATGGCCATGGCGCTCGAAACGCCAGACCAGAGTGTCCTGCGTGTCATCGACCCAGTGAATGACATCGATGAATTCACCGGTCAGAAAATCAAGAATACCCATAGCCCGTCTCCGTTCTTGTCAAAATTCAACTTTCACCGCCAAGCAGTTCGGCGGCAATGATTTCGGCCACTTCCCGCGCCTGGGCGGCATCCATGCCAGGCTTCATGCGCGGGTCATACAGGATGCGCAGCAGCACCTCATCCTGCGCGGTCAGAAGCCCGAATTCCTCGTCGTCATTGAAGACCGAAGGCCGCGCGCGCGGGCTGTCATTTGAAAGCCCCAGCCCCTGGGCAAGCTCTTCGTGGATGCACGACAGGCGCATCAGGTCGGGATGTTCGGCGCGGATCACCGCCAGGGCCTTGCTGTAGGCGCCGGTTTCTTCGGAATTCAGCGCAAAGACCAGGCAGAAGGTCGAGCGCGGCATGGCCGTGACCGCGTTGATTGTGGCGTTGTCAACTTCGGGCATGAGCTCGCGGATCGTCCCGCCAAGTTCGCGTTTTTCGTCTTCGTTCACAACGAAAACATGAAAATTGGCATTGTCATCGACGACCCGTATTGCAAGACCGGTCAGCCGCGACAGGCGCGCGACATACGCGCGGATGCTGGCAAGATCCTTCGTGCGCTGCGCCAGCGGAACGGTGTCCCCGAATATGACCTTCAGCCGGATCGGGTCTTGCCATTTGTGCAGTTTGCTGGGCGTCTGGCGGGCGATGATCCGGTCGCCGATCGTCACGTATTCCTCAAACAGGGCAATACGAATGAAATTGTCGACAACTTCGCGCGGGCCAAAGGGCACGTCGGGGCCGCCGCCGTCCTGGCGCAACAGCCCCTGGGCCAGAAAGCTGTCCTGGACGCGGCTGTAGTAGCGCGACAGGGCGATGCTTTCGGCAGAGCGTTCCTTGACGACATTGGCTTCGATCTGCGGCGGGCGGGCCATGGGCGTGTGATCCGGGAACGCAACGCTCTCGCAGCCCGCAAGAACGCCTAGCGCGCAGATCAGGCCCAGCCGGGCAGAAACGGGTCTCGGGCTATGGTCCACCGTTTTTCAATATCCCCCTGGTTCAGGCCTCGGTTGCCACTGGAGACTTTGATCGGGCCGATGCCAGGGCATCGCGCAACTCTGCCTCCATCTTGCGCAAGTCTTCTTCGGCGGCGGCACGTTTTCGTTTGCCTTCATCGGCGATTTCCAGGCTTTCCTCGATCGTTGCGATCAATTCGGCATTGGCCTGCCTGACCGATGCGATGTCAAAGACGCCGCGTTCCATTTCTTCACGCACCTGGCGGTTGGCCTGGCGCAGGTTCTCGGCGTTGGCGGTCAGCAATTCGTTGGTCAGGTCGCTGGCCTCCTTGACGGCCGCGGCGGCCTCGCTCGAACGCTGGATGGTCACGGCCTGGGCCAGCTGGGTTTCCCAGAGCGGAATGGTGTTGACCAGGGTCGAGTTGATTTTCGTGACCAGAGACTTGTCGTTCTCCTGCACAAGCCGGATCGACGGAAGCGATTGCATGGTCACCTGACGGGTGAGTTTCAGGTCATGAACCCGGCGTTCCAGATCGTCGCGTGCGGCGCGCAGGTCGCGCAGCTCCTGCGCCATGATGACAGCGGTGTCTTCGGGGGCGGCCTCGACCTCTGCGGCCTTGGCCGGGATGGTCTTTTCGTCCAGCTCGCGCAGCTTCTCTTCGCCGGCGGCAATATAAAGCGCCAGTTCGTCATAAAACTGCAGCGTCTTTTCATACAGCTTGTCCAGGGACTTGATGTCCTTCAACAGCTTGTGTTCGTGGCCAAGCAGGTTGTCTGTCACCTTGTCGATCTGGTCCTGCACCTTTTCGTATTTCGCCACGAAATTGGCAAAGGGCGCGGCGCGCCCCAGCAGTTTTTCCCACCAGGACCGCTTGCGCCGCATGTCCAGTTCATTCACCGAAAAGCCGCGAATGGTGGTCACGATCTCACGCAGGCTGTCGCCGGCCGGCCCGACATCCTTGTTGCGCACATCCTGCAGCATGGCCTGGCTGATTTCCTGCAACTCCGATTGCGCGGCCGAGCCGAACCCGATGATCGACCCGGTATTGTCCATGTCGATTTCGTCCATGCGCTTGCGAATCTCGTCGGCCAGCGGTTTGTCCGCGTCTGAAAGCGTGACAATCGAGGCGGTCGGGTCCGGCAATTGGACCGCAGTCACTTCTTCCAGCAATTTCAGGTCTCCTTCGGCTTTCAATCGAACATTCTCGGCCATTCTCGTTCTCCTGTTTACTCGCGCGGTTCGCGCAGCGCTTCGCGCTCAAGGCGCTCGCGCAGGACTTCAATTTCCACATTCATGTCGGTCTTGTCATCCAGCAAGAGCCGCCTGGTCCGTGCTGCGAAATTCGTTTCCAGGTCCTCGAGCAGGGCTTCGTAGTCCCGCCGGGCCTGCTGGTCGCCGGTGCGCAGGTAAATCTCGGCAAACCTGGTGGTCGCATCGCGCGCGCCCAGCAAATACACGCCAAGATAGCGGCGGGCGGCTGTCAGGTCGCGCGGGTCGTCCTCGACGGTGCGAAACATGTCCCGCGCGGCCGCAATGAAGCGGTCAAGCCGGGCTTCCAGCTTCCGGTCGCCGGTGCGGCGGATGGCGTCCTGCATCGCGGCAAGGTGGTTTTCCGCTTCGCTGACCGCGCGCGCCACGCGGTCCTGCTGGTAGGTGTTCACCCCCTCCATGCCCTTGTCTCGGAGCGGGTCCAGCCCAAAGGCAAAGCTGTGCAGGACGGCACCGAGAACGGCAAAGACCGTGGCATTCACCACCCCCCCGTCCGAGCCCTGAACCGCGAAAAACAGGCCCAGGCCGGTCAGCAGCGATGCGGCAATCTTGCGTGGAAACGCAGGGCGGCGCGCGATCTTGCGCGCATTGTAGGCGTCTTGCGCCAGCAGGCCCTCGCGTGTCAGCCATGCGGCCAGAAGCAACGCTCCAAGGCCCGCCAGCGTCAGGGCAAGACCGATGGCATGCTGGCCAAAAGCACGCAGGGCCAGCGGCAGCGGGGCAAGAAACAGAAAATTCGCCCGTGCCCCCGCGCGGCTGGGTCGGGCATCGCGCCACCGGTTTGGCGCGTGGCCGGGCTCATCCTCGCCGGGCGACGGGCTGTATTTCCCCGCAAACTGCTTTGCCATCACGCGCCCCCGGTGATTGCGACATAGAGGATAATGGCCACCAGAAGGAAAAATGCCAGTTTTTGTAGTCCGTTACCTGTCAAACCTGCCCCCGGAAAACCTGCGAACAGAGCATGGTATAGCCTGAGTCCGGCCGCCGCGCCACCTCAGCCCTGCTCTGTCTTGTGAACATGTGCCTTGCGTTCGGCCTCGAGCTTTCGGGCATAGCCCGATTGCACCATCTCAACGATCACCAGCACCACGATGGAAAAATAGAAGGTGCTCTTGGACATCGGGATGATCTCATGGCCGGCGACCCTGATCTTGAGCGCATCGTCATGCATCGCGTGGGCGGCTGCCGGTCCCGCTTCGCCAAGCAGAACAACCCCGACAATCAGCAGGATGAACAGGCCGAGCACCTCATACATGCGGTTCTTTTCCAGAAAGGTCGTGACACTGTCGGCCAGCACCAGCATGGCAATTCCCGAGATCAGGATGGCCGTGGCAAGCAGGACGAACACATCGGTGATTGCAAGTGCCGACAGGATCGAATCAAAGCTGAACACAAGGTTCATGATCACGATCGTCGCCACCACCCGCGCCGCCGATTTCGCGCCCGAGGCGCCTATGGGGGTATCGAGGTGCTCGACGGACAGCATGTGGCCGATTTCCTTGACGGCCGTATACATGATGAACACGCCCCCGAACAGAAACACCACGGTTGCGAAATTCACGCCGCCTTCGATGATGCCGGGGATGTCGAACACGAAAAAGGGCGTGCTCAGGCTGCCGATCAGGCGCACCATCACGAACAGCAAGACAATACGCAGGGCAACGGCAATGATGATGCCCCAGAACCGCACCGCTTTCTGGCGTTCGGCGGGTGCGCGCTGGCTTTCGATCGAAATGTATAACAGGTTGTCGAACCCCAGCACCGCCTGAAGAAAGATCAGAACGGCCAGGTGACCAAGGTTTTCCAGGGTAAACAGATCTGTCATCGCGCGCGCCTTGCCAGTGTTGAACTGCGCGCAGCAAATCAGAAGCGGCCCCGGGCAACAAGGTCAACCTTTGCCGGGTTTTCCCCGCAAATCCTGCCGGCGCCGGGTTGGCTTGCGCTTGCGCACCAGTTTTTTCGGCTGCTCGCCATCCAGCCCCAGCTGGTCGCGAAGCACCCGTTGCTTGACCTCTTCAACTGCCCCCGGCTTCAGGTGGCGCAGCTGAAACGGGCCGTAGCTGATGCGGATCAGCCGGTTCACCACCAGCCCGACGGCCTCTGCGGCGCGGCGGATTTCGCGGTTGCGGCCCTCGCGCAGGGAAATCGTCAGCCATGCGTTCGCGCCCTGCTGGCGATCCAGCGTCACGCTCATCGGCTGGAACCTTTCGCCATCCAGCGTCAGCCCGCGGCGCAGCGGCTCAAGCATCTCGTCGCTCGGCGCGCCCTTGACGCGCACCCGGTACTTGCGCAGCCAGCCGGTTGAGGGCAGTTCCAGCCGGCGCTTGATCTCACCGTCATTGGTCAGCAGCAACAAGCCTTCGGAACCCAGGTCAAGCCGGCCGACCGACATGACGCGCGGCAAGTCCGGGGGCAGGGCCGCAAATACCGTGGGGCGCCCCTTTTCATCGCGCATGGTTGTCACCAGGCCGGCCGGCTTGTGATACAGCCACAGCCGCGGCGGTTCCGGTTCGGCCAGGTCCTTGCCATCCACCTTGATCTTGTCGGCGGGGGTGACGTTCAGCGCCGGGCTGCTGATCGTCTTGCCGTTCACGCTGACGCGCCCGGCTTCGATCATCCTTTCGGCGTCCCGGCGCGAGGCGATGCCGGCGCGCGCGATCACCTTGGCAATCCGGTCGCCTTTTGGGGTTTGTTCGCTCATGTGTTCGCCATAGCGCGCTTGCGGGCCAAGGGAAAGCGGCTTGGCATTCGGGCCGGATCGGGCCATGAACCTTCCATGACGTTCACCAGCCACATGGAGGCCGCCCTGGCCGAGGCGCGCAAGGCCGCAAAACGCGGCGAAGTCCCGGTTGGCGCAGTCGTTGTGTCGCCGGCGGGCAGGATCGTGGCCGCGGCCGGCAACCGGACGCTCGAACTGCACGACCCGACCGCGCATGCCGAAATTCTGGCAATCCGTGCCGCTTGTGCCGAAACCGGCTCCGAGCGGTTGCCGGGGCATGCGCTGTATGTGACGCTGGAGCCCTGCGCGATGTGTGCATCGGCCATCAGCCAGGCCCGCATCGCGCGGCTGTATTACGGGGCGGCAGACCCGAAGTCGGGCGGGGTGGCGCAGGGCGCGCGGGTGTTCGACCATCCGCAATGCCACCATGTGCCCGAAGTCTATGACACCATCGCCGCCGAAGAGGCCGAGGCGCTGTTGCGCGGCTTCTTTGCCGCGCGGCGATGACCCGGCCCCTTGCGGGCCGGGCCTCCTGGCGTTCACGCCTGCAGCGGAGCCTGGCGGCGGTCCCATTGGGCGGTGGAAATTCCCCTGACCAGCAGCCACAGCGCAAAGGCCAGTTCGCCGAAGGTGACAAGGCTCAGCAAGCCGATCACCACCCAGGGCAGCCCCGGCAACTCGAGCGCCATGATCCGGGTGAGACCTTCGATGAGATAGCCAAACGCCCCGACGAACATCAGCCCGCCCAACAGGCGCGGAAGATAGCCCGAGCGGCAGACCAGCGCCCCGAGAACCAGCAGGTGCATGCCGAACAGAACGCCCCACAGGTAAACGCCCATGGCATGAACCTCAAACAGCGCCAGAACGGTCTCGGGGGTGCCGGCCAGCTGCCCGTTGGCCATCATGAAGGCGGTGACGTTGATCATCAGGTTGACCGCCATCACCAGCACCATTGCATAGCGCGCCATCGCGGCAATCAGGGAGCGCACCGCGTCCACCGGGCGCAACAGGGCATAGAGAATGGCGGTCAGCACGATCTCGGCCAGGATGACAACGACATCGGCGAAAATGCCGGCCTGAAACAGACCGGTGCGGGTCTGAAGCCGGGCAAATGTCGCCTGCGCGTCCCCCGGGACGATGATTTGCGACGGCACATAGGCAATCGCAAAGGCGCCAAAGACCGCGATCAGGAGATAGGTGAAACCGGCCACCCTGGCCATGTGCAGCGGGGCTTTCAGCGGTGATGAGTGTTGCATGTGTTGTGTCCTTGCCTTGTGGGTTTGTGAAGTCGTTTCAGGCGCGCAACGATTGCGCCCGGTGCGTGTCGGCGCTGCCCGCGGCCGGCCCTCGCCGTGAAATATCGGGGATGATCGACAAGACCACCGCGCCCTTCTTGCGCCCGCTGTCCACATGGGCGTGGGCGCGCACGATGTGCTCGAACGGGTAGATGCGGTCGACAAGCGGGAAGAAGGCGCCGTCTTCGACAAGACGGACCAGATGCCTCAACCCCTTGTGGCTGCCGCTGGACACGCCGCCGATCACGCGCCGGTTGACAGCCGCCCGCAGCATGTCGCGCGCCGAGCTTGAAACGATCACCAGGCGGCCCTTCGGGGTCAGCATATGTCTGACCCGGGTCCAGGGCGCGCTTGCCGTTGTATCCAGTATCATGTCGAAGCGTTCGCGGCCGCGGGCGAAGTCTTCGCGCCGGTAGTCGATCACCCGCTCGGCCCCGAGGCTGCGCACCAGGCCCGCGTTCTCGCCCGAGCAGACACCGGTGACATGGGCCCCGAAATGCGCCGCCAACTGCACCGCCGCGCTGCCGACCGCGCCGGACGCCCCGACGATCAGGATGCGCTCACCGGCCTGCAGCCTGCCCTTGTCGCGCAGAAATTCCAGCGCCGTCAGCCCGCCAAACGGGATCGCCGCCGCCTCGCCAAAGCTCAACCCGCCCGGCTTGTGGGCCAGGCAGCCATCGGCCGGCATCGCCACATATTCGGCATGCGCCCCCATCTTCGCGCCCGGAAAGGCAACCACCCGATCGCCCGGATCCCAGTCGGTGACGCCCTTTCCCCGGTCGACCACAAGCCCCGACAGTTCCGTGCCCAGCACCGGCTGGCGCGGCTTGCGCAGCCCGGCAAACAGGCGCATCGCAAGGCCCAGCCCGGCCGGCACCGTCAGTGTCCGCAGCCGCCAGTCACCAGAGCTGACCGTGGTTGCGTGAACCCGGATCAACACGTCGTTGTCTCCGATCCGGGGGCAGGGGCGGTCTTCGATCGACACCACTTCGGGCGGTCCGTATGTGCGATAAACTGCGGCTTTCACGGTGTATCCAATCCATTTCGAGAAACATCAGGGGCCGGTCTAGCCGGCGCGCCATCTCATGCAAATTGACTAAATATTCATTCCTGATATGCGTAATTGCATGGATTGGAGCTCTGTCACCTTCGACTGGAACCGCGCCCGCGCCTTTTTGGTGACAGCCGAAGAAGGCTCTCTGTCGGCGGCAGCCCGGGCCTTGCGGATGACCCAGCCCACGCTCGGGCGCCAGGTCGATGCACTGGAGCAGGAACTGGGGGTTTCCCTGTTCGAACGCGCCGGACGGGGGCTGGTTCTGACGCCCGCGGGGCTTGACCTGCTCGATCATGTGCGCGCGATGGGAGAGGCGGCAACACGGCTGTCAATCTCGGCCGCCGGCCAGAGCCAGGTGCTTGACGGCCGGGTCACGATCACGGTCAGCGAGGTCTACGCGGCGTTGTTGTTCCCGGACATCCTTGCGCATCTGCGCCGGCAGGAACCGGGGATCGAGATCGACGTGATCGCCACCAGCGCCACCCGCGACCTGCGCCGCCACGAAGCCGATATCGCCGTGCGCCATTTCCGCCCGTCAGAGCCTGACCTGATTGCCCGCAAGATAGGCGACGCACCGGCGCGCCTCTATGCCAGCCCGGACTACCTGGCCCGCATCGGCACGCCTGCCACACCGCATGACCTCAGCCGCGCCGAGTTCATTTCCGTCGATCGTTCGGGCGCTTTTCTGGACGGGCTGAACGCCATGGGGCTGAACCTCACCGACCGCAATTTCCCCATCTTCACAGATGACCACCTCGTCATGTGGGAATATGTGAAATCCGGCCTCGGCATCGGCATCATCGACAGCGATCTCGGCGACCGCGAGCCGGCGGTGCGCCGCGTGCTGCCCGATCTCGAGCCGCTGATGTTCCCGATCTGGCTGGTCGCACACCGCGATCTGCACACCAGCCGGCGCATCCGGACAGTGTTCGACCTGCTTGCACGCAAACTCGCCCGCCGCTGACCTTCTTCTTTTTCGCACAAATATCCCGGGGTCCGGGGCAGCGCCCCGATGCGCGGTCGGGTTTCAGAACGCCATCGCCTCCAGCACCTGCGGTTCGCGCACATCCACCCCGGGCAGCCCCGCCACCAGGGCCTCGGCACTCTGCTCAAGCAGCGGGAACGTGCGATAATGGCACGGGATCACCGTCTTGAAATCAAAGAACGTCCGCGCCGCATAGGCCGCACGCTTCATGTCCATGGTAAAATATCCGCCCGCACACAGGATGCCGATATCGGGCGCGTGCAGGTCGTGAAATATCTTCATGTCGGCCATCACATCGGTGTCGCCGCTGAAATAGATCGAGTGGCCCTCTCCCTCGATGATGAACCCGGCCTCGTGGCCGGCGTAAACCGGGCCGCTGTCGCTGTCGAGCGATGACGAATGCGCGGCATTGACCATGGTCACCGCCACATCGCTCAGGCCAACCGTGCCCCCCTTGTTGAAGCCGATGGTCTTTGCCCCCTTGGCGCTTTCCCACCAATGCATCAGGTCGTAGATCCCGACCAGCGGCGCGCCGGTCGCCTCCGAAATCGCCAGCGCATCGCCCGCGTGGTCGCCGTGCCCGTGGCTGACAAGCACATGGGTCGCGCCGTCCACCGCCTCGGACCGGCGCGCTTCGGGAAACATCGGGTTGCCGGTCAGCCAGGGGTCCACCAGCAGCACCTGATCGCCTATTTCGATGCGAAACCCCGAATGCCCGAGCCAGATGATTTTCATGGTCTTTCCTCCCGTGTCGAACCTGCCTGGCAGCATAGCGTTGATTTCGCCGCTGTCACGCATCCGCCACCTTGCCCATCCCGCCTTGTGGCGTTAAACGCTTCCCGGTCAAACCAAGGAAATATGCCCCATGTCGATTGACGTGAAAACCGCGGCCCATGTGGCCAAGCTTGCCCGCATCCGGGTCGAAGAAGATCGCCTGCCGGCGCTGGCCGAGGAGTTCAGCACGATCCTCGGTTTCATCGAACAGCTCAACGAAGTGGACGTCGAAGGGGTGGAGCCGATGGTGTCGGTCACGCCGATGCGGCTGAAACGGCGCGCCGACGTGGTCACCGACGGCAACATGCCCGACAAGATATTGTCCAACGCCCCCGATGCCCGCGAGGGCTTTTTCGCGGTTCCCAAGGTGGTGGAATAAATGGGCGATCTGAACAAGCTGACCATTGCCCAGGCGCGCGACGCGCTGCGCAAGGGCGAAACAACCGCGGTTGAGCTGACGCAAAGCTGCCTTGAGGCGATCGAACAGGCCGACGCGCTGAACGCGGTCGTGCACAAGACAGCCGACCTGGCGCTGCAACAGGCGCGCGGCGCCGATGAGCGCCTGAAAGGCAGCGAAGAGGCCCCGGCCATGTGCGGCATCCCGCTCGGGATCAAGGATCTGTTCTGCACCCAGGGCGTGCCCAGCCAGGCTGGGTCCTTCATCCTGAACGGCTTCAAACCCGAATACGAAAGCACCGTGACGCAAAACCTGTTCGATGCCGGCGCCGTGATGCTTGGCAAGCTGAACATGGATGAATTCGCCATGGGCTCGTCCAACGAAACGTCGGTCTACGGCGATGCGGTCAACCCGTGGCGGCGCGCGGGCGATGACGCGGCGCTGACACCGGGCGGCTCGTCCGGCGGCTCGGCGGCTGCCGTGGCCGCCGACCTGTGCCTGGCCGCCACCGGCACCGACACCGGCGGCTCGATCCGCCAGCCCGCCGCATTCACCGGCATCACCGGCATCAAGCCCACCTACGGGCGTTGCTCGCGCTGGGGGATCGTCGCCTTCGCCAGTTCGCTCGACCAGGCCGGGCCGATGACCAAATCGGTGCGCGATGCGGCGATCATGCTGGAAGCGATGGCCGGCCACGATCCAAAGGACAGCACCAGCGCCGACATCGCCGTGCCGAACTTCGAAGCGGCGCTCACCGGCGACATCCGCGGCCGGAAAATCGGCATCCCGCGCGAATACCGGATGGAGGGCATGCCCGCCGAGATCGAGGCCCTCTGGGCCGAGGGGCAGGCGATGATGCGCGATGCCGGCGCCGAGATCGTCGACATTTCGCTGCCCCACACCAGATATGCGCTCCCGGCCTATTACGTGATTGCCCCGGCCGAAGCCTCGTCGAACCTCGCGCGCTATGACGGCGTGCGCTACGGCCACCGCGCAAAGCTGGCGGCAGGCGACGGGATCACCGAAATGTATGAAAAGACCCGCGCCGAGGGGTTTGGCCACGAAGTCCAGCGCCGGGTGATGATCGGCACCTATGTGCTGTCGGCGGGCTTTTACGACGCCTATTACAACCGCGCCCGCAAGGTGCGCGCGCTGATCAAGAAAGACTTCGAAGACGTCTTCGCGCAAGGGGTAGATGCCATCCTGACCCCGACCACGCCATCGGCGGCCTTCGGGCTGGGCGAAATGACCGATGCCGACCCGGTGCAGATGTATCTGAATGACGTGTTTACGGTCACGGTCAACCTGGCCGGGCTGCCGGGCATCTCGGTGCCGGCCGGGCTCGACAAGCAGGGGCTGCCGCTGGGGCTGCAGCTGATTGGCCGGCCCTGGGAAGAAGGCGACCTGCTGAATGCCGCCCATGTGATGGAGCAGGCGGCGGGCTTTGTTTCC
>JALSJL010000096.1 GCA_026989405.1 Marinosulfonomonas sp.
TGATGCTGAGAATGGGGTCTGTCTCCTCGTTGTCGATCTGGGCGAAGGCCTCGACCTGCATGTAGCGGCTTGCAGTCTGCCATTCGTCGTTCTGTTCGAACAGGACAGCGCCGATGAGGCGGGTGATGGAGGCCCCGTTGGGGAAGATCCCGACGACGTCGGCCCTGCGCTTGACCTCCTTGTTCAAACGTTCGATCGGGTTGGTGCTGTGCAGTTTCTTGCGGTGCTGGCGGGGGAAGGCCATGTAGGCCAGCACGTCGTGCTCGCTCTCGTCCATGAGCCCGGCCAGTTTGGGCCAGCGCGTTGGCAACTGGTCACCATGTATACCTTATGCTCACAAGTACTGGAGCCGGCTTTCAGCTCAAGGCCTTCCACGAACGATTGGCTCATTGGCAACACAAATCAACCCGCTTCGAATCCTGGGAAGTGGCGCCTCGATCTTGATGGGCCGACCGGGCGGGCTAGGTGCGCTTCTCGTCGCAATCGAAGCCCTGATATGCAAAGGGCTGCCCGTACGAGGCGTGTTTTTGCAGAATGCGGCATTCGACATCTTGATGGCAATCGAAGCACATCGCGAATTAGAGGGACGCGAATTAGAGGGATTTGCGGATGCTGTCGAAAACCACCTCAACGCCATACACGCCTTCATCACGATGAACCGCCCCAAAGCCATACACATGTTGTGCGATGAGATTGGGTTTGACCAACCGTGGATCTGTGCAAATTTCAACCTGGGGGGCTTTCGGACCAATCCGTCAAAGGCCGCTGTCGAGGCTTCATTTGCATCGCGGCGCAGCAGGAATATTGCTATGTCCGTATTTTCCTCGGGCAAGGCAAGCGGGCAGAGCAGTCGCGACTATGCAATTTCAAAAATGAGTTATGGAGCTGGAGTAGATGCCCGCCTTTTTGGGTCCTCTAACCCAAAAAACATTGAAGCCAATGCTCAGGTAATATTAGGTTGTTCGCATGAAAATTGAAAATACAGAACTCCGGCAAGTTATCCTGATCGAACCGCAGAGATTTGGAGATCAACGTGGGTTTTTTGCCGAGATATATAATCGAAAAACCCTTTGCGAGAACGGAATCAATCTTGATTTCGTACAAGACAACCATTCGCTTTCCAGCCAGGTGGGAACGGTCCGGGGGCTGCATTTTCAGGCACCGCCCCATGCGCAGGCCAAGCTGGTGCGCTGCGGGCGCGGGGCGATCTTTGACGTCGCGGTGGACATAAGGCGTGCCAGTCCGACCTTTGGGCAATGGGTGGGCTATGAACTCAGCGCCGAGAACGGGCGCCAGCTGTTGATCCCGGCAGGATTTGCGCATGGTTTCATGACGCTCGAGCCCGACAGCGAGATCGTCTACAAGGTCTCGGACTACTACGCCCCCGAAACCGAAGGTGCCCTGCGCTGGGATGATCCGGCCATCGGCATCAAATGGCCCCTGAAAGGCGATGTGATTCTGAGCGCCAAGGATGCGGACGCGCCGCTGCTTGCTGATTTCGAAACCCCGTTCGTGTGGGAGGGAGAGCCATGAAGATCCTCGTGACCGGGGGAGCTGGCTTCATTGGCTCGGCGGTTATCCGTCTGGCCGTGGCGCGGGGGCATTCGGTGGTCAATGTCGATGCGCTGACCTACGCCGCCTGCCTGGAAAATGTCGCCCCGGTGGCCGACAGCCCGCTTTATGCCTTCGAGCAGGCCGACATCCGCAAGCGCGCCGCGCTCGAACGGATTTTTGCGCACCATCAACCTGACGCGGTCATGCACCTTGCGGCCGAGAGCCATGTGGACCGCTCCATCGACGGCCCGGCCGATTTCATCGAGACCAATATCACCGGCACCTTCAACATGCTGGAGGTCGCACGGGAATACTGGGAGGACAGAGGCCGCCCGGAAGGCTTGCGCTTTCACCATATCTCGACCGACGAGGTCTATGGCTCGCTTCCCGCCGATCCGGGCGTGAAATTCACCGAAGACACGCCTTATGATCCGCGCAGCCCCTATTCGGCGTCGAAAGCCGGCTCCGACCACCTGGTGCGCGCCTGGCACGAGACCTATGGCCTGCCCGTCGTGCTGACAAATTGTTCGAACAATTACGGGCCCTACCACTTCCCCGAGAAACTCATCCCGGTGGTCATCCTGAACGCGCTCGCGGACAAGCCGCTGCCGATCTACGGCGATGGTTCGAACGTGCGCGACTGGCTCTATGTCGAGGATCACGCCGACGCGCTGCTGACGGTCCTGGAAAATGGCGCGCCCGGGCGCAGCTACAATATCGGCGGCGAGAACGAGTGCAGCAATCTCGAACTGGTGCAAACCATCTGCGGCATTCTCGACCGATTGCGCCCGCGCGAGGGTGGCGACCCATACACCGATCTCATCACCTTCGTGGCCGACCGTCCCGGCCATGACGCCCGCTATGCCATCGACCCGACCCGCATCCGCGAGGAGCTCGGCTGGCGCCCGTCGGTGACGATCGAGGAAGGGCTCGAGCGCACCGTGCGCTGGTATCTTGACAACGAGGCCTGGTGGCGCCCGCTGCTCGCGCGCAAGGGCGTGGGTGAGCGCCTTGGCACCGGAAAGGCAGCACCGTGACGGTGCTCGTCTTTGGCCGGACCGGACAGGTAGCGACCGAATTGCGCGCCCTCGCCGATGTGATCGCGTTGGGGCGCGACGCGGCCGATCTGTCTGATCCCGAGGCCTGCGCGCAAGCGATCCGCGCCCACGCACCGCACGCCGTCATCAATGCCGCAGCCTACACCGCTGTCGATCGCGCCGAAGAGGAAGAAGATCTGGCAAATGTGATCAACGGGGCCGCGCCCACGGCCATGGCCGGGGCTTGTGCGGATCTGGATATTCCCTTCATCCATCTCTCGACCGACTATGTTTTTTCCGGCGAAGGCAAGCAGCCATGGGCGCCTGGGGATGCAACCGCCCCGAAAAATGCCTATGGCCGATCGAAACTGGTTGGGGAAGAGGGCGTGCGCGAAGCCGGCGGGCGCTTTGCGATTGTGCGCACCTCCTGGGTGTTTTCTGCACACGGGGCGAATTTTGTGAAAACCATGCTGCGCCTGTCAGAGAGCCGCAACGCCTTGAACGTCGTGTCAGACCAGATCGGCGGGCCCACGCCTGCACGCGCCATCGCGGCCGCCTGCCTGACCATCGCTGACCATCTGGCCGCCGATGGCACCATGTCCGGCACCTATCATTTCAGCGGTGCGCCTGAGGTCAGCTGGCATGATTTCGCGGTGGAAATCTTCGCGCAGGCTGGTCGCCGTATCGCGGTGGCTCCGATCCCGACCAGCACCTACCCGACGCCGGCCGAACGCCCGCTCAATTCCCGACTCGATTGCACGACGACCGAAAAGACCTTTGGCATTGCCCGCCCCGGCTGGCGCCCTGCGCTCAAGGATGTATTGAAAGAACTGGAGATCATTTCGTGACTGCACGCAAAGGCATTATCCTCGCCGGTGGCTCCGGCACCCGGCTTTACCCGCTGACCCTCGGGGTGTCGAAGCAGCTCCTGCCGGTTTACGACAAGCCGATGGTCTATTATCCGCTGACCGTTCTGATGCTGTCGGGTATCCGCGAGATCCTGGTCATCACCACGCCGCAGGATCAGGACCAGTTCAGGCGCACGCTCGGCGACGGCAGCCAATGGGGGATAACGCTCGAATACAAGGCTCAGCCCAGCCCCGACGGGCTTGCGCAAGCCTTCATTCTCGCCGAGGATTTCCTCGCCGGTGCCGCGTCCGCGATGGTGCTGGGCGACAATATCTTCTTCGGACATGGCCTGCCCGAGATCCTGCGCGAGGCAAATGCCAGCGCGACTGGCGCGACGGTCTTTGGCTATCACGTCGCTGACCCCGAGCGCTATGGTGTCGTCGATTTCGATGAAAACGGCGGGGTTCGTTCGATCATCGAAAAGCCCGAGGTGCCACCCTCAAACTACGCCGTAACCGGGCTCTATTTTGCCGACAGTTCAGCCCCCCAGCGTGCCCGCGCGGTCAAACCTTCGCCGCGCGGTGAACTGGAAATCACCTCGCTTCTTGAAAGCTACCTGTCTGACGGCATTCTGTCGGTCAAACGCATGGGACGCGGCTATGCCTGGTTGGACACCGGCACCCACGCCTCGCTGCTCGATGCCGGAAACTTCGTGCGCACCCTGACGGAACGCCAAGGTCAACAGGTCGGCTCACCTGATGAAATCGCCTATCTGATGGGCTGGA
This sequence comes from Marinosulfonomonas sp., assembly GCA_026989405.1. GTDB lineage: Bacteria > Pseudomonadota > Alphaproteobacteria > Rhodobacterales > Rhodobacteraceae > JAJRUE01. Next base: position 4,226 of record JALSJL010000096.1, read on the forward strand.
TCGACAAACAAGCGCTACTGGCTCGTGCCGAACGGTTCAAGAAAAACGGATACGGGAACTATCTAAGAAACCTTCTGGGCGAGTAGATGGATCCACCCATCTGAACCGCCCTGGTTTTACCGGCGATCGTTTCGTTCAAATCTCAGGCTACTTTAACAAGGTTGTTCATATCTGCACAGAAGGCCTCCTCCACTTTTGTGGCGGGCCGTATCCGCCAGCCCACGATCTTTCGGGCAAAAATATCGATGACGAAAGCCACGTAAACCATGCCTGCCAGCTTGTCCGGCGAGCAAGCTAAAGCGTTTCGAGTTTATGTAGAGGCACAACATGAACTCGAAACGCCCACGACATTGAGAGGGTGTGAGCTGAAAGTCTGTTTGTCATCAAAGGCTTCTCGCGACCGTTCGCACCGTTTCGAATATCCGGGGTCACCCGCATGGGCCAACGGGAATGCGTTCGATTATCGTAAGCGTTGTCCCGGTCACACGTCAGCTTTGTAATTCCAGGGCAGGAGTTGTTCGATCTGGGTCTGTTTGTGACCAGTTGCGATTGCTGTAAGGGTTTTGGTCAGCCATGCGTGGGGCTCGACGG
>JALSJL010000097.1 GCA_026989405.1 Marinosulfonomonas sp.
CCGCAGACCCTCTGACTATTGCCAGCGCCAAGATGCAAGTGCTAGACCGGACCAGATCAAGAAACCTGACCAAAGGGGGCATGGCTGGATGGCCGATTTTCCGAGTAGTTTTGAAAAAGATGACCTGTTGAAATGCGCCCGCGGTGAACTGTTTGGCCCCGGCAATGCCCAACTGCCCCTGCCCCCCATGCTGATGATGGATCGCGTGACCGACATCAGCGGTGATCGCGGGGAAAACGGAAAGGGCCATGTGGTGGCCGAATATGACATCACACCGGACCTCTGGTTTTTCGAATGCCATTTCCCCGGGAACCCGGTCATGCCCGGCTGCCTGATGCTGGACGGATTGTGGCAACTGACCGGCTTCAACCTGGGCTGGCGCGGCTGGCAAGGCCAGGGATTTGCGCTTGGCGTCGGCGAGGTCAAGCTGTCCGGGATGATCACGCCCGAGCGCAAGCTTGTCACTTATCACGTTGATTTTACCCGCGTCATCGACAGGCGCCTGAAAATGGGCGTGGCCGATGGCCGGGTTGAGGCCGATGGCGAAACCGTCTGTCTCGTCAAGGATATGAAGGTCGGTCTGGCTGCCGCCAGCGCCGGCTGAACCATGAACAGGAGTGCGCCGATGCGCCGAGTCGTCATCACCGGAATGGGTATCATTTCGCCGATCGGAAACAGCCTTTCCGAAGTCACCGACAGCCTGAAGGCTGGCCGCTCGGGCATTCGGTTTGAACCGGAATATGCCGAACACGGGTTCCGCAGCCAGATCGCGGGCATTCCCGAGGTCGATCTGGCCGCATCCATCGACAAGCGGCAATTGCGGTTCATGGGGCCGACGGCGGCTTACGCCTACCTGGCCATGCAACAGGCTATCGACGACAGCGGGTTGGAAGAAACGGACATTTCCAATGATCGGACCGGACTGATCGCCGGCTCTGGCGGCCCCTCGACGTCCAATCTGTTCGCGGCCCACCAGATCGTGCTTGAAAAAGGCGCCCCGAAACGCATGGGGCCCTTCATGGTGACGCGCGGGATGAGCTCTACCGTTTCGGCCTGCCTTGCGACCCCGTTCAAGATCAAGGGGATCAACTATTCGATCACCTCGGCCTGCTCGACCAGCGCCCACTGCATTGGCAACGGCGTGGAGCAGATCCAGTTTGGAAAACAGGACATCGTTTTCGCCGGCGGCGGCGAAGAAGTGCACTGGACCCTGTCGTGCCTGTTTGACGCCATGGGGGCAATGAGCAGCAAGTATAACGACACCCCGGAAAAGGCAGCGCGGGCCTTTGATGCCACCCGTGACGGGTTCGTCATTGGCGGCGGCGGCGGCATGGTGGTTCTGGAAGAACTGGAACACGCCAAGGCGCGCGGTGCAAAGATCTACGCGGAAGTCACAGGCTACGGCGCCACATCGGACGGGCATGACATGGTCGCACCGTCGGGCGAAGGCGGCACACGCTCGATGCGCCTGGCACTGTCGACCATCGGCGAGCGCAAGGTTGATTACATCAACGCCCACGGCACGTCGACCCCAGCCGGAGACGTGGTTGAGGTCAAGGCGGTCCGCGAAGCTCTGGGCGAGGATCATGCGCCGATCTCCTCGACCAAGTCGATGACCGGACACGCCCTGGGGGCGGCCGGCGTGAACGAAGCGATCTATTCGCTTCTGATGATGGAGCATGGTTTCATTGCGCCCTCGATCAACGTCAGTGAACTCGACCCGGAAATCCGCCCGGAAGAGATTGCCACCGAAATGGTTGAAACCGAACTGGACACGGTTCTTTCAAACAGTTTCGGGTTTGGCGGAACCAACGCAACATTGATCATGAGCAAGTTTCACGGGTGAAAAATGGCCGACTTGATGAAGGGCAAACGCGGATTGGTCATGGGCGTTGCCAACGAACGCTCGATTGCTTGGGGCATCGCCAGGGTGATGGCGGCCGAAGGGGCCGAGCTTGCCTTTACCTATCAGGGCGAAGCCTTCGGAAAACGGGTGCGCCCGCTTGCGCAAACGGTGGGTTCCGATCTTCTTGTCGATGTCGATGTAACTGACGAAGCCTCACTCGACATGGCCTTCAACAGCCTGAATGAAAAATGGGACCGGCTGGATTTTCTGGTTCACGCAATCGCCTTTTCGGACAAGAACGAACTGACCGGCCGCTTTGTCAACACCAGCCGCGAGAACTTTCGGAACTCGCTGGACATTTCCTGCTACTCACTGATTGATGTGGCACGCCGCGCCGCACCGATGATGACGGACGGTGGAACGATTTTGACCTTGACCTTTGGCGGTTCGACATCAGTCATGCCGAACTACAACGTGATGGGCGTGGCCAAGGCTGCGCTGGAATCGGCGGTGCGCTACCTTGCCAGCGATCTGGGGCCGGACGGCATTCGGGTGAATGCCATATCACCCGGCCCGATGAAAACGCTGGCAGGGGCGGCGATCGGCGGCGCGCGCAAGACTTACCGGCATGCCGAAGCGAATGCACCGCTGCGGTCCAATGCCACGCAGGATGCCATCGGTGGCACGGCTGCCTATCTTGCCTCCGACTACGGGGCCAGCACATCGGGTGAAATCATCCACGTCGACGGTGGCTATCATGTCATGGGCATGCCTGCGCCTGGCAACCTCTGACAGAAACAGTCTGTCGCCACAGTAGCTATATGATTTCCTGAAATTTCCTGCAAAATCTCAAGTCAGGGGGCCGCCAGACCGGCGGATTTCGGTTTCTTGGGGTGACACTTGTCAGAAGTCTTTTTTCTGCTTTTCGCTGTGGTCGTAGCCGGCGGTACGATCGTCGCGCTGCGCCCCGGCGTGGCCCGAAGCGTTGACATCACTTTCTCGGGCTTCAACGGTCAGAGTGTGCTGGTCGGCTTCACGATCGTAGTATTTTGCGCCAGCATTCTGGGTTTGCCTTTTGGCCTGCCTGTCGTATTTGCTCTGCTTGTTTCCGAACTTGGCAAAGTCCTGGCGCATGCGATGCTGGGCCACGACTCGGCACGTTTCAGGCTTGTTCCATGGCTGGACGGCGCGAAAATATCCGAAAAACCGATACGGTCGGACGGCGAGGAATTTCTGATATCGATCATGGGGCCGGCCCTTTGCCTCGGGCCTATGGTGATTTTGGCGGCGGTGGCTGCAAACACACAGGCCTCGGCGCCACAGCTGGCGCAGTCCCTTTGGACATTCACAGCGACAATGGGGGCTGCAAACTTTCTTTTTCTGCTGCCTTTCCCCCCCTTTGACGGAGCACGCTGCATGCGATGCGCCGTTGCAAGTTACTGGCCGGCCCTCTCGCCGGCCATGGCAGTCTTCATGAGCACCGCCATGTTCACCGCGTCCCTGCGCACCGGGTCGGTGTTCCTGATGGTCGGCGCATTGTTCGGACTTCAAAGCATATTGCGGTCACAAGGCCATGGGCGCGTGCCGCTCAAACCGGAGCACGGGCTGATCGCACTGGCTGCTTACGTCTTTACCCTGGCCGCCCATTTCTCGGCCGGCTGGTGGCTGTTCGCGGCATATTTCAAATAGGTCACGATACCCCGTTCGGCATCTTTTCCTTTCTCGCGCGACGTGCCAGTGTCGTCATGCAAAAGGGATGAGACCATGCCGATCAGAACCTGCGTCTTCGACGCCTACGGAACCTTGTTTGACGTCGCATCAGCCGCGCGCCAGGTCGCAAGCGAACCGGGGCATGAGGATTTCGGCGACCTCTGGCAGACAGTCGCAGCCGACTGGCGCCTGAAACAGTTGCAATATACCTGGCTGCGCGCGATCACCGGCGCGCATACGGATTTCTGGCAAGTCACCAAGGACGGGCTGGACTGGGCGCTTGAACGGTCGGGGTTCAAGGATGACAATCTGCGCGAGCGGCTGCTGGCGCTATATTGGAAGCTCGAGGCCTACCCGGAAGTGCCGGCCATGCTCGAGGCCCTGAAAGCAGCCGGTTTCAACACGGCCATCCTGTCAAACGGTTCCCCCGAAATGCTGGCGGGAGCCGTTGACTCGGCTGGTGTCGGCGCGGTTCTGGATGACGTGTTGTCGGTGGAATCCGTAGGCATTTTCAAACCGGCCCCGTCTGTCTATCAAATGGTCCTGAAGCGCTTTGGCGGTGGCCCGCAGGATGTCTTGTTCGTTTCCTCGAACGGTTGGGACGCGGCGGCGGCGGCCGGGGTCGGGTTTCACACCGCCTGGGTCAACCGACAGGGCGAACCGGCAGAGCGCCTGCCCTGGACCCCCGAACGCCAATTGCCGGACCTTTCGACAATTCCAGAACTTGCAGGTGACGCGTGGTAAACACTTTCAGCAGCTTCGATGGCCTCAACCTGGCTTTCAGCGACGATGGCCAGGGGCTGCCTGTGCTGTGCCTGACCGGGCTGACGCGCAACATGGCGGATTTTGACTACCTGGCCCCCCACCTGAAAGGCGCACGCATGATCCGTATGGACTATCGCGGGCGCGGGCAGTCCGACTGGGCAAGCGACCCGATGACCTATTCAGTCCCCATCGAAGCCCGCGACGCGCTGGACCTGCTTGACCATCTCGGGATTGAACGCGCTGCAATCGTCGGAACCTCGCGCGGTGGCCTGATTGCAATGACGCTTGCCGCCACTGCAAAAGACCGGTTACTCGGAGTCTGCCTGAACGATATCGGCCCGGTTCTGCCCGCCGACGGGATCGCCCGCATACTTGGCTACCTTGGCCGCCGTCCGAAATTTTCCACGCAGGCCGAAATGGCCGCAGCCCTGCCCGGGCTGATGCCGGGGTTCAACAAT
>JALSJL010000098.1 GCA_026989405.1 Marinosulfonomonas sp.
CAGCCCGAGAACCGGCGTGTTCACCTTGTTGAACATCGAGATCGCCTTGCGCGCATCCAGCAGCGCCACATCCTGCGGGGTCGAGACGATCAGCGCGCCATCCAGTTCGCTTTTCTGGCTGAGCGTCAATTGCACATCGCCCGTGCCCGGCGGAAGGTCGACCAGCAGCACGTCAAGTTCGCCCCAAAGCACCTGCCCCAGCATCTGTTGCAACGCGCCCATCAGCATCGGCCCGCGCCAGACCAGCGCTTCGCCTTCCGGCACCAGCAGGCCGATCGACATGAATTTCACGCCATGCGCCTCGAGCGGCACCAGCAGTTTGCCGTCCGGCGACTGCGGCTTCTTGTTCAATCCCATCATGCGCGGCTGCGACGGGCCAAGGATGTCGGCATCCAGCAGGCCGACCTTCTTGCCCTGACGCGCCAGCGCCACCGCGAGGTTCGACGACACCGTCGACTTGCCCACCCCGCCCTTGCCCGAGGCAATCGCGATCAGCTTTTTCACCCCCTCGATACGCGCCGGGCCGGCCTGCGGCTTGGGGTGACCGCCGATCTGCGGCGGCTCGGGGCGCTGGCTGGCGGGTCCGTGCGCCGTCATCACGATCAGCGCCTTGCGCACCCCGTCCAGCGCTTCGACCACCTTTTCGGCCTCTTGCGACACCGGGGCCAGCTTTTGCGCCTCATCCGGGTTGGCGGCCTCGATCACGAAATAGACCTGGTCGCCATCGATGCGCAGCGCGCGCACCATGTTGCGCGAAATCAGGTCGCCGCCATCGGGCAGCTTTACCTGCGAAAGCGCATTCATGATTTCTTTTTCGGTCAGGGCCATGTTTTTCGTCCTCCTCGCGTCGTCCCTTACTTGTTGGCTTTTGCCGGCAAGGCAACCCCCCGCCCGGCGCTCGGCGCCATATGACGCATGCAGACAGGTCAGCAAGACTTATGCATTTTCTGCATAGCGGCAATGTCAAACTGATTATTGTGCAGTCGCAGCATTGGCTTATGTAACGTCCAACGAAGCAACAACGCTTGCACTGAAACACGAACCGAGAAAGGCCGGAACCATGGCATTCGCACACGATATCCGCACCGCAGAAACCGGTCTTGCACACCGCATTTCCGCTTTCTTCAAAACCGCAGCCGCGCGTTACAACGCCTGGCGGCTTGAGCAGCGCACCTTCCGCGAGCTGGCCGCTCTGAGCGACCGCGAACTGGACGATCTGGGCCTGAACCGCTCGATGCTCCGTTCGGTCGCGCACGACGCCTCGCTGCACCACTGAGTTTTCGGATCAGACGCTTTCGCCCTCCCTCGAAAGCGGCTGTGACAAGGCGGCGATGTCTCCTCCCTGACATCGCCGCAGTTACCCGGGCTTCGGCCCAACCAGAACACGCTGGAGAGTTTTCCTCCCTGAACCCACTCGAGCGTTGAAAGAGACGGCGGTGTCCTCCTCCCTGGGCATCGCCGTTTTTTTGTGCCTGGCGCAGCAAGATCCGGGCTTCGGAGCGGCGTCGTCAGGCAGCAGAACGTCGCGCGCCCTGCCGCTCGCTGTTCTGTGACCGGCAAGACGGCCATTTTGCGCTATCATGGCGCGAATCCCGAAAGGAGAGCGCCTTGTTGCGGCCATTACTCGTCGTTTTCGTGTTCTGCATCGCTGCCACGGCCGCCGCCGGTCAGAACCGCCTGACAGACGCGGCCTCACCCTATCTGCTGCAACATGCCGACAACCCGGTGGACTGGTATCCCTGGGGACCGGAAGCGCTGGAAAAGGCGCGCGCCGAGAACAAGCTGATCTTCGTATCGGTCGGTTACGCCTCGTGCCACTGGTGCCATGTGATGCGCAAGGAAAGTTTCGAAAACGAGGATATCGCCGCGTTTCTCAACCAGTTCTTCGTGTCGATCAAGATTGATCGTGACCGCCGGCCGGACCTGGATGAACAGTTCATGCTGGCCAGCGAAACCCTGAGCGGGGTCAGCGGCTGGCCCAACAACGTGTTCCTGACCCCGAAAGGCGATCCGTTCTTTGGCGGCAGCTACATGCCGCCTGCGACGTTTCAGTCGGTTCTGTTGAAGGTCGTGACGCTTTGGCAAGGCGACCCCGAGGGGCTTGTGCAACAAGGTGAAAAGGTCTCGGCAGCGCTTGGCCGGTTTCTGTCGCAAAAGGCCAGGGCGGCGCAGGTGGCGCCTGAGGCGATCGATGCCGCCGCGCGCGCCGTGCTGGATGAGCTTGACCCGTTTGCCGGCGGGCTTGGCGAAACCGCCAAGTTCCCGCGCGAAACACTGTTTCTTTTTCTGCTGGATCAGGCCGAACGCAGGCGCGATGCCGACTTGCTTGCCGGGGTCAGCGACATGCTGGACGGCATGATCCGGGGTGGCATCCATGACCAGGTGGGCGGCGGGTTTCACCGCTACACGGTCGATCCGAACTGGCAAACCCCGCATTTCGAGAAAATGCTGTATAACCAGGCGCTGACCGGGCGCTTGCTGGTGCGCGCGTGGCGCATCACCGGAAAGCCGGCCTACCGGCGGGCCGCCGAACGCACATTCGATTATGTCTTGCGCGAACTGCGGGCGCCCGGTGGTGGGTTCTACGCCTCTCAGGATGCTGACAGCACCGGTGCCGACGGGCGCAAGGACGAGGGGCTGTATTACCTCTGGACAGCAGCGCAGATGTCGGCGGCCGCACCGGACGGCACGTTGCTGGCCGAACTGTTCCAGGTAACGCCCGGTGGCGGGCTGGAAGGGGGCATCCTTGTCATGGCCGACGACGCGCCGGTGCTGGCCGAATTGACCGGGCGCGACGAGGCCGGCTTCTACACCTGGCTGGACGCCGAACTTCAGGCGCTGCGCCGGGCACGCGCGCTGCGCCCTGCCCCGGCGACCGACAAAAAGGTTCTGATGGGCTGGAATGGCGCGATGATCGAAACGCTGGCCGAAGCGGCCACCACATTCGGACGCCCGGACTACCTTGAAGCCGCAGCCGACGCGGCGCGCTTCGTGCTGAAAAACCTCGCGACCGGCGACGGCCATGCGCGCGCATGGTTTTCCGGCGGCACGACGACGCCCGCCCAACTTGAGGACTACGCCGCTTTCGGACTGGGCCTTGTCGCGCTGCATGACAACGAGGCCGACGACGGCGCACGCGCCCAGTGGCTGGCACGCGCGCGCGACATGGCCAGCGCAATCGACGCCCGTTTTGGCAACGCGGATGACGGCTTTCGCATGAATTCGGACCCGGAAGGGTTTTCCGCCATAATCCCGGTCGACGATCGCGAAATGGCGGCCGGAAACGCGCTGGCCCTGCGCCTGTTCGCCGCCCTGTCAAAGCGCATGGCCGCACCGGAACTGGCGCGTTCGGCGACCCGGCTTGCCGCCGCCCTGGGCGGGCACGCGCTGGACGACGCGCAACAGCGCGCCGGTTTGCTGCACGGCGCGCAGGAGCTGCACCTTGGCGAGACGCGCCCAATTCGCTACGCCGCCGCCGGCGCCGTGCGGGTGCAGATGGTGCCCATGCCGGATGCCGGCGCCCTGCGTTTCAAAATAGACATCGCGCCGGGCTGGCATATCAACGCCCATGAACCGCTGGAAAACTATTTCATCCCCACGACGCTGCGCATCGGCGCGCGCGCCCTTGCGACCGAGGCTTTCCCCGAACCCGCCGTCAAGTCGCTGGGGTTCAACGCAGACCCCCTGGCGCTCTATGAGCGCAGCCTCACGTTGACGGCTGACGTGCAGGATGGCGATCAGGCGGCCACGCTCACGTTACAGGCCTGCTCGGACGAAATATGCCTTGAGCCGGAAGAGCTGCGTTTCACGCTCTGGTGACAACGCGCGCCGGGCGTGGCAGTCTGGCGCGAACGCGGTTTGGGACTTTGCCGGCAATGGAACTTGGCGCCCTGCAATACGGCTATGTCGCCCTTGCGGCGATGATCGTCGGCTTCACCAAGACATCGGTCGGCGGGGTCGGCATTCTGGCGGTGCTGCTGATGGCACTGGCGATCCCCGGCAAGGCGTCGCCGGGCGTGCTGCTGCCGCTGTTGATTGCCGCCGACGTCATGGCCGTGATCTGGTATCGCCGCGCCTGCCGGTGGGACATTCTGCTGAAGCTGATGCCGGTGACCGCGCTTGGGGTGCTTGGCGGGGCCGTGCTGCTTCGCGCCGCGCCGGACACGGATTTCGAGCGCCTGATCGGCTGGACGATCCTGGCCATGCTGGCGCTGGACCTGAGCCTGAACCAGGGTCTTCGACGGCACATGCAGGGCCGCGCCATGACAACGGTTGCCGGGGTTCTGGCCGGCGCGGCCTCGATGGTTGCGAATGCGGCGGGGCCGATTTTCGGGATTTACCTCTTGCAGGCAAAGCTCGCGAAAAACGCGTTTGTGGGAACCCGCAGCTGGTTCTTTCTGGCCATGAACACCGTCAAACTGCCCTTTGCCATCGGTCTGGGGCTGGTGACGCCGGCGACGCTGGCACTGGACGCCGCCATGCTGCCGATGATCCTTGGCGGTGCCTTTCTGGGGCGCGCCCTGCTTGGCTGGATCAATATCGCCCTGTTTGCAGCGCTGATCCGCATCGCGGCGCTCACCGCTGCGATGCGGCTGATCTTCGGGTGAGGGTCTAGGGTTAAAACCTAATCAACCTTTTGATTTTTCGATATCTGTCTGGTTCACTGCGGGAAAACGAGCCGGAGGTGAATGATGACGGAAGGGTTTTGGCTCTCGGATGATG
>JALSJL010000099.1 GCA_026989405.1 Marinosulfonomonas sp.
CAGGCCCAGCAGGCGGTGGCCGAGGTCACGCGCCGGCTGCGCGACGCGGGCAAGACCGTGCGTTTCGGCATTCACCCGGTGGCCGGCCGCCTGCCGGGGCACATGAACGTGCTGCTGGCCGAGGCCAAGGTTCCTTACGACATTGTGCTGGAGATGGACGAGATCAACGACGATTTCCCGAGCACCGACGTGGTCATCGTGATCGGCGCCAATGACATCGTGAACCCGGCCGCCCAGGACGACCCGAACAGCCCGATCGCCGGCATGCCGGTTCTCGAGGTCTGGAAAGCCAAGCAGGTGTTCGTCTCCAAACGCGGGCAGGGCACCGGCTATTCCGGCATCGAGAACCCGCTGTTTTACAAGGAGAACACGCGCATGTTCTATGGCGACGCCAAGGACAGCATGAACGAGGTGCTGAAGCGACTTGACTGATGAATTCAACCCCCGGCCAAGCGCCGGGGGTTCGGTTTTCCGGGGGCGAAGAAGATGGTCGACGACCTGACAAGGACCATTGCCAGAAAGGCGCTGCCGCGCGGCGTCGTCGCGCTTGGGCTGGTCAGCCTTTTCAACGACATCTCGTCCGAAATGATCCACGGCCTGCTGCCGGTCTTTCTGGTGAGCGTGCTCGGCGCGGGCACCGTCATGGTCGGGCTGATCGAGGGGCTGGGCGAAGCGGTTGCCTCGATCACCAAGCTGTTTTCCGGCATGTTCTCGGACAGCATGGGCCAGCGCAAACCGCTGGTGGTGGCGGGCTACAGCCTTGCCACGCTGTCCAAGCCGATGTTTGCGCTGGCCCCGGCGGCCGGCTGGGTGCTGGGTGCGCGCATTGCCGACCGCATCGGCAAGGGCATCCGCGGCGCGCCGCGCGATGCGCTGATCGGCGATATCGCCCCGCCCGAGATGCACGGCGCGGCCTACGGGCTGCGCCAGTCGCTCGACGATATCGGCGCGGTGATCGGCCCGCTCATCGCCATGGCGCTGATGTGGGCCTCGGGCGACAATTTCCGCCTCGTGTTCTGGGTGGCGCTGGTGCCGGGGCTGGCGGCGGTGACGCTGCTGATCCTCTACGTCGATGAACCGGCGGAAAAACGCGCGCCCGGCAAGGAACGCCCACGCACCGACTGGCGCGCCATCGGCCAGCTCGGAGGCGCGTTCTGGGCGATCGTGGCGGCGGGTGGGGTGCTGACGCTGGCGCGCTTCAGCCTCGCCTTCATCATCCTGCGCGCCCAGGACCGCGGGCTTGCGCTGGCGCTGATCCCGATGGTGCTGATCCTCGTGCATCTCGTGTCGTCCTTCGCCTCCTACCCGATGGGTCTTCTGGCCGACCGCGCCAACAAGCGGGTGCTGCTGGTTGCGGGTTTTGTCGTTCTGATTGCAGCCGATGTTGTGCTGGCGCTCGGGCAGGGGCTGGGTGCGATCATGTTTGGCGTCGGGCTTTGGGGGTTGCATCTGGGTGTGTCGCAGGGGCTGCTGTCGGCTCTGGTAGCCGAAACCGCCCCGATGCAGTTGCGCGGCACCGGTTTCGGAGTATTCAACCTCGTCAACGGGCTGACGCTGCTTCTGGCCAGCCTGATTGCCGGGGTGGTCTGGCAACATTTCGGCCCGGCGGCCACCTTTGGGGCAAGTGCCGCGGTGGCCGGCGCCGGGTTGGTGAGCTTCCTGCTGGTTGCAGCACGACAAGGGAAATCAGAGACATGAACGCGAAGAAAACCCAATTGACGCTTGGCCTGCAGGATCATCCCTTGCGCTATGACCTGGTGAATGAGCTGCACGCGCGCCCTTTCCCGGCCCTGACAGTTCCCAGCCACGCTCTTTTTCTGGCAATCAAGCTGCCGCATGGCGCAAAAAGCCGCGACCGCGACGCTGACCGGGCGCATCTCACGGCGCTTCTCGACAGGTTCGGGGCCCCGCACCCGCAACCGGGCGCGACCCACTATTTTGGCACGGTCGGGCGATATCAACTGAAGTGGGAACAACATTCGGAGTTTGTCACCTACACACTTTTCAGCGAGGGCATCTGCGAAAACCCGTTCGACCCGAAATCATTTGACGCCTTCCCGTCTGACTGGCTGGCACAGGCGCCGGGCGCGCGTATCAGTTCGGCTCTGATCCGCGTCGAGCCGATGCCGGGGTCCGAAGCCGATATCGACCGCAAGCTGCCCGGATGGTTCGTCTCCGAAAGCCTTGCCGTGTCGCGCGTGGCCGACGGCTGCGCGGTGATTGCCGGCGATTTTCGCATTGACCCCGCCGGACACATGCGTTTTGCGGTTTTCATCAAGGATGGCACCACCGCGCGTCGCATCGGGCGCATCGTGCAACGGTTGTGCGAGCTCGAGGTCTACAAGACCATGTCGCTCCTCGCCCTGCCGACCGCGCGTGATATCTCGAAACGGATGGTCGAGTTCGACGCAAAGGTCTCCGAACTCGTGCGGCACGTCAAGACCGAGGAGCAACCGGCACGGGAAACCCTGTACGAACTGCTTTCGCTTTCGACAGAGCTTGAAGCCTTGATGGCGCGCCACGCTTATCGGTTTTCCGCCACCAATGCGTATTCCACCCTCGTGCAGGAACGCATCGAGGTCATGCGTGAAACCCGCTTCGAGGGCCGCCAGACGTTTCGTGAGTTCATGATGCGCCGGTTCGATCCGGCGATCCGCACGATCCGGGCTGCGGCAGATCAACTGGAACAGGTGGCCACCCGCACCAAACGCGCAGGCGATCTGCTGCGCACAAGAGTCGAGGTCGCCCGTTCCGAGCAAAACCAGAAACTTCTTGCCAGCATGGACCGCCGCGCCGACCTGCAACTGCGCCTGCAACGCACCGTTGAAGGGTTGTCTGTCGTTGCCATCGGCTATTACTCGGTAAACCTTCTGGCATACGTTCTGTCGCCGTTGGCCAAGGGTGCCGGTGTCGAAAAGCTCTGGCTCATGGCCGGGCTCACCCCGGTCGTTCTGATGGTGCTATGGGCGGCCCTGCACCGAATTCGCAAGTCGTTGGAATAGGGCCAGGAACCATAGAAACAGGGGGCTGTCTGCCCCCTCTGGCCGCCTTGCGGCGCCCATTCACCCCCGAGGATACTTCGAAAAAGAAGAAGCCCGACCGTGGTTCTTCTTTTTGCAAATATCTCCGCCGGAGGCATCGCGGTGCGGCGAAGCCGCAGCGCGACAATCTGCTTTCAACGGCCGCGAATTCTTGGATCGAGCGCATCTCTGAGCCCGTCGCCGATGTAGTTCACCGACAAGACCGTAAGCGAGATGGCAAGGCCCGGCCAGATCACCCGTTCCGGATATTGCTGCAGATAGGGCACCCCGTCATTGAGCAAACGACCCCAGGTCGGAAAGTCGGGTGGAAAGCCAAAGCCAAGGAACGACAACGCGCTTTCGGTAATAATGGCGTTGGCAATGCCAAGGGTTGCCGAGACCATGATCGGCGACAGGACATTTGGCAGGATGTGGCGCGTGATCATCCGGCGCGAGGGTGTGCCGATCGACCGCGCGGCCAGAACGAATTCGCGTTCCTTCAGTGCCAGGACATCGCCGCGCACGATCCGCGCCGTGTGCATCCAGCTGGTGATGCCGATGGCAAAGACGATCAGCGCAAAAATTCCGCCTTCGACCCCAAAGGTCGCTTTCAGGGGCTCGCGGAACAACAGGATGATGACCAGCAGAAGCGGCAGCAGGGGCAGCGCGAGGAAAAGGTCTGTCAGGCGCATCAACAGGCCATCCAGTCGTTTGAAATACCCCGCCAGAACACCGACAAGCGTGCCCAGGAGCAGCGAGAGCAGCATCGCCGTCATGCCTACGGCCATCGAAATGCGCCCACCCGTCATCATTCGGGCCAGAATATCGCGCCCAAGTTGATCGGTGCCGAAGGGATGCGCCAGGCTCATGCCCTGGTTGCGCGACCGGATATCGATATGGGTTGCCTCCAGGCTCCAGAGCATCGGCCCGAACAGGACCGCGAGCAGGATGAACAGGAAAAACCCGGCGCCGATCAGCGCCCCGCGGTGTGTCTTGAACTGATCCCAGACGTCGGCCCATTGCGAGCGCGGGCGCGTGCTGGCCTGTGCTGTGTCAGTCATAGCGGATCCTCGGGTCAAGGATGCCGTAAAGGATATCGGCAATCAGGTTGAACAGCACGATCAGGATCGCGAAGATGAAAGTCAGCGTCTGCACCATCGGCAGGTCGTTGGCCTGTATCGCGGTAATCAGCAACTGGCCGATCCCGTTCACCTTGAACACCTGTTCGGTGATGATCGCTCCGCCGAAAACCGAGGGCACCCCCAGCGCGATCACGGTGATCACCGGGATCATCGAGTTGCGCAGCACATGCAGCAGCAAAACCACCTTTTCGCTCAGCCCCTTGGCGCGCGCGGTGCGCACGTAGTCCTGGTTCAGGTTGTCGAGCATGGACGCGCGCATGAACCGGCTGATCTGCGCCGTGGTCTGCAGCGCGAGCACCATTACCGGCATGATCATCTGTTGCAGCTGGACCTTGAAGCTGGCCCAGTCGTTGACAACCAGCGTCGTGTCATAGACCGAGGGGAACCAGCCCAGCCAGACCGAGAAGATCACGATCACCAGAACGCCGGAAAAGAACGGCGGCACCGAATATCCGACCATGGACACGAATGTGCCGACCTGGTCGAACAACGAATATTGGCGATAGGCCGAATAGATGCCGATCGGCAGGGCGATCAGCACACCGACGATATAGG